>NZ_JBGLZF010000032.1:0-64270 GCF_047304405.1 Pseudomonas sp. Pseusp11 | reverse complement strand
GCTGCGCCCTCTTCACGCTCACACCTGATCCATAGCCTCGACCACGCCCTGATCCTCACCCAGAAACCCGCCGCTTTGATGCTGCCACAGTCGCGCATAGATGCCGTTCTTCCCGAGCAATTCGGTGTGGGTGCCCTGTTCGATGATGCGTCCGTTGTCCATGACGATGAGCCGGTCCATGGCCGCAATGGTGGACAGTCGATGGGCGATGGCGATCACAGTTTTGCCCTGCATCATTTCATCGAGGCTTTCCTGTATGGCCACTTCGACTTCCGAGTCCAGCGCGCTGGTGGCCTCGTCAAGAAGCAGGATCGGGGCATTCTTGAGCATCACCCGGGCAATCGCGACGCGTTGGCGCTGGCCGCCCGACAGCTTGATGCCGCGCTCACCCACAAGGGTGTCGTAACCGGTATGGCCTTGCCGGTCGCTCAGTTGACTGATGAACTCATCGGCCTGGGCATTGGCCGCGGCGCTGCGGATTTGCGCGTCGGTTGCATCGGGGCGGCCGTAGGCGATGTTGTCGCGAATGGAACGGTGCAGCAGGGAGGTATCCTGCGTGACCATGCCAATGGCGCCGCGCAGGCTGTCTTGCGTCACTTGTGCGATGTTTTGGCCATCGATGCGAATCTCCCCGCTGTCGACGTCATAAAAGCGCAGCAGCAAGTTGATAAGCGTGGATTTGCCAGCGCCAGAGCGGCCCACCAGGCCGATTTTTTCGCCCGGACGGATGTGCAGGCTCAGGCCATCGAGCACCTGGCGTTCGCCACTGTAGTTGAAGCTCACCTTATCGAAGGTGACCGCCCCACCGGAGGTCACCAGGACGCCAGCGTCCGGCGCATCCTGCACCTTTGGGCCGCGGGTAAGGGTTGCCATGCCATCCTGCACGGTGCCTATGCTCTCGAACAGCGAGGTCATTTGCCACATGATCCAGTGCGACATGCCATTGATACGCAACGCCATGGCGGTGATGGCCGCCACGGCACCTGCGCCGACCTCACCCTGGTGCCATAGCCACAGGGCATAACCCCCTGCTGCCATGATCAATGCCACCACCAATGCCTGATTGACGATCTCGAACTGGCTGACCAGGCGCATCTGGCGAAAGCCGGTTTGTTTGAAATCCTCCATCGCTGCACGCGCGAAATGCGCTTCACGATTGGAGTGGGAGAACAGCTTTACCGTAGTGATGTTCGTGTAGGCATCCGAGATACGCCCGGTCATCATCGACCGCGCATTGGCCTGTTCCTGCCCGACTTTCCCCAAGCGGGGCACGAAGTACCACATGGCCAGCCCGAACAACACGACCCAGGCAACGAAAGGCAGCATCAGTTTCAGGGCGAAGCCGCCGGCCAGTGCGATGATCGCGATGAAATACACCCCGATCCCGGGGGCGATCTCGATCAGGGTGAATAGCATGTCGCGCACCGCTAGCGCAGTCTGCATCACCTTGGTAGTGACCCGGCCGGAAAACTCATCAGAAAAAAACGAAAGGCTTTGCCGCAGCATCAGGCGATGGAAGTCCCAGCGCAGTCGCAACGGCAAGTTAATCGCCAATATCTGGTGCTGCACCATAGTGCGCAACGCGACTAGCCCGACGCTGGTCACCATGACGATGCCCATGCCCCACAACACGCGACTTTCCTGCGCAGCCGCTTCACCGCCTGCCTGCCAGGTCGAGAGCAGGTCCACGACCTGCCCGAGGAAGGAAAACAGCCAGGCTTCGTAAATCGACACACCGGCACTGAGCAGCGCAAACGCAAGGATGTAACCGCGGGCTCCCCGCGTACAGGCCCACAGGAAGCGAGCCAGGCCGTCGGGTGGCGGTGGTACCTCGTCAGGAGGAAAGGGGTCGAGCCTTCGTTCAAACGCACGAAGCATGGTGTTCTCCAAAAACGATCAAGTTGAGGAGATTCTGCCATTGAATGGTTGCTTTGAGGGTGTTGCGAAGTTTGAGGTATGGCGCTTAGGCAGGTCGCCCTGAGGATTGGGTTGCCGGGGCACACTCGCCCGAGCGCTGGCCCTGGCCGCGCTCGATGCGTCATCACAGACTATTCTTGATCTGGGTAACTGACCGGTCGCACCGAAGGAGGTCACTCGTTTATGCACTGTGTCCTTTTCGAAATCCGCCGCGGTTCGATCTGATGCATGAAGACAAATCGATCCGCGCCGTCATCGAGTTCCGATGAATTACCGGGTCTGGGGCGCGGCCCCAGGCACTTTTGTCCGACACCCTGAAACGGAGACGCCAGCATGAGCACCTTGCAACTTCACCCTGCACTGGACAATGGTATCCAGCCCGCCGCCGCGAATTTTACAGGTGGCACCCTGCAATGCCTGTGTGCGACCGACAAGGTCGAGGTCAAGATCGACGCACAAACTTTGTATAACCACGCGTGCGGCTGCAGCAAATGCTGGAAACCCAAAAACGCGACATTCGCCGTTATCGCCGTGGTGCCTCGAGATAAGGTCAGCGTCATTGCCCACGGCGAAAAACTGGCGATTGTCGACGAATCCGCCACCATCCAACGCCACGCCTGCAAGCAGTGTCACGCCCATCTCTTTGGGCGCATCGAGAACAAGGACCATGCGTTTTATGGCCTGGACTTCGTCCACACCGAGCTTTCGCCACAGAGCGGATGGGCAGCGCCGGGATTTGCGGCGTTCGTGTCCTCCATCATCGAAACCGGCACACCTCCAGCGCAAATGAAGGCTATCCGCGAGCGCTTGCGCTCGATCGGCCTGGAACCCTATGACTGCCTGTCCCCGGAGTTGATGGACGCCATGGCGACTCATGTCGCCAGACAGAAAGGCCTGCTCCCCGCCGCCTGATTGATCGGTCGCCGCGGTTTCTTTTCCGGACCGCGGTTGGATCTCGTGAGCAAGGCCGCTATGTGTTTTTGCACATCGGGCGGCCTGAACGACACTTCCACACTTCGGTGGGATGTTTCCTAATAGCAGTCACCAAGTGAAGCTTGCCACGTCTCGATCATGTGGCGAGCACCCGGAAGCAACACCAACCCGCCAGCTACACTCATTCGATACATTTGCGCATCGAGACTTCAACCATGGCGACCAAAACCGCAATCGTATTCGCTGGCGGCGGCAGCTTGGGTGCGGTGCAGGTGGGGATGTTGCGGGCCTTGGTCGAGGCCAATGTTAGATTCGACTTGGTGGTTGGCGCTTCGGTAGGCGCTATCAACGGTGCCTACTTTGCCGCAAGGCCCGATTCCGATGGCGTCGAGGCGCTCGCCGGATTCTGGCGCGGGCTGAGTAAAACGGACATCTTTCCCCTCTCCTGGCTCGACACCTGTAGAGGACTGCTCAAACGGCGTGGTTTTCTGTTGCAGCCGGCGGCCTTGCACCGATTGCTGGGTAAGGCACTGCCCATTCATCGCATTGAGGATGCGGCGCTGCCCCTGCACATCGTCACCACCGACCTGCTCAGTGGCGCCGAGACGGTTTTGTCCAGTGGTGAACTTGAGCAGGCTTTACTGGCCAGCGCTGCCATCCCACTGGTGTTCCCCTGCGTACAAATCGCCGATCGGTTCCTGGTTGACGGCGGCGTGGCAAGCAATACACCTATTTCGACTGCCGTAGCCTTGGGAGCCACCAACGTCGTGGTCATCCCCACCGGGGTGAGTTGCGCCCTGACACAACCGCCCCGAGGCCTGGTCGCCTTGGCCTTGCACACCGTCAATCTGATGAGCATGCGCCAACTGGTGAGCGACATCGAACACTTCCGCACGCTCACCAGCCTGCACATCGTCCCGCCCTTGTGCCCTGTAGATGTCTCGGTGTTCAACTTTGACCAGACCGAATCTTTGTTGCAGCGTGCCTATGAGCAGACCCTCTGGTGGCTGGAGCATGGGGGGCTCGAACGCACCAAGGTACCGGGCGCCCTGACCATCCATTCGCATGCCCATGAGCATTGAGAAAAAACATCGGGTGTCACTGGACGAGCAACTTCACCCGATGTAACGGTCGACGGTAATTAGCTACCTTGATGGCTCAACCCATTTCATTGATGCAGACCACTTTGGGCTGCGTCATGTCCTCATAGGCAAACCGGACACCTTCTCGCCCCAGACTTCCGTACTTGAAGCCACCGAAAGGCATGGCATCAAAACGATAATCGGAAGAGTCATTGATCATCACTCCACCGGCTTGAATTTGCCGCGCCAATTTCAAGGCCTTGGAAAGATCACGTGTGAAGAGTCCCGCATGCAAGCTGTACTCCGGAGCATTGGCCAGAGCAACAGCATCATCCAGGTGGTCAAAAGGCTCCAGGATGACAACCGGCGCGAAGACTTCCTGCTGCCAGATCCGACTGTTATGGCTTACACGCTCCAGCACGGTCGGCGCATAGCTTCCCACTTCGCGATGGTGCCCACACAGAAGAACGGCCCCCTCGGTCAGTGCTTCATTCACCAATTGCTCGGTACGACGGGCCGCCTGTTCCGTAATCATCGGGCCTACATCCGTTGTTCGCTGGTCAGGATCACCCACTACCAAGGCACGCGTTTGGCTGACAAAACGCTCACGGAAGTCCTCATAAATTGAACGATGTACAAGGATGCGTTGAGTGCCGATGCAATTCTGCCCTGCTGCCCAAAAGGCGCCAGACACGCAGGACTCAACAGTCGGTTCGATATCGCAATCTTCAAGCACGAGAACCGGGGCATTTCCTCCCAGATCCATCGCTAGCTTCTTCAACCCTGCACTACGAGCAATGGCCTCACCTGTGGCAAAACCGCCCGTAAAGGAAATCATCCGAACTTCACGAACCTCCACCAATGCTTTACCCAGATCGACGCCACCGGTCGCCAGGGTTACCACAGACGGAGGCAGACCCGCTTCCACCAGGCACTCAACCAGCTTGAGAGCAGACAACGGTGCGAGCTCTGAGGGCTTCAGGATCACAGCATTACCACCGGCGATGGCGGGGCCAAGTTTATGGGCGACCAGGTTCAGCGGATCGTTGTAGGGAGTGATCGCGACGATAAGCCCCAACGGTTCCCGAGTGAACCAGCCCTGGCGCGATTCGGAGCCTTCATATGCCTCAAATGGAATCACTTCCCCGGCGTTACGACGAGCCTCTTCCGCCGATAGCTTCAGCGTGTTCACACAACGTTTCACTTCCTTCTCTGCTTGTCGCAGCGTCTTCCCCGCCTCTGCAACAATGAGTTTGGCAAACGCTTCAGTCTCAAGCTCTACACGTCGGGCCGCCTCCTCAAGAATGCGCGCACGCAGGTGACGAGGCATTGCCGCGCTCTCACGCACGCCAATTCGCGCACGCTCCAGCAAGCCAGGAACAGCGGTTGCATCGAGGCAAGGGACGCTTCCCACCAGGCGACCATCGAATGGACTGAACACATCAATCTGTTTGACTTCAACAAGCTGGATACTGGCCATGCTGGATACGCTCATGACTATCTCCTGTTATTTGCCGTGGGCGGTGTGGATGGCGACGATGTCCGACAGCAATGCGAAGGCCGTCTCGATACGCCCTGCCCCAGGCCCGGACACTGTGACAGCTCCCAGCAATTCGGTATTGAATGACACGGCATTCGTAGCACCGCTGATTCCGGCAAGAGGATGTGAGTTCGATAGTAACCGAGCTTCCACACTCGCTCGAACCGAGCCATCTGCTGCACGATCGGCTGAGCCAATCAGTTTCCAGCTCGCGCCATTGGCACTTGCCTGGGCAATATCTTGCGCGCTGATATTGCTGATACCCGAGCACGCTACATCGCTGACATTCAGTCGTGCATCGAGCAGTTCGTTGGCCAGGATCACCACCTTGAGGCGTACGTCAAACCCTTCCACATCGGCGGTTGGATCTGCCTCGGCGTAGCCGAGTTGTTGCGCTTGTACGACGGCATCGTTGAATGCCAGGCCGTCTTTCATCCGGGTGAGCACGTAGTTGGAAGTGCCGTTCAGGATGCCTTCGAAGCCTTGCACGTTGGCACCCGCCAGAGCCTGCCTGGCCAGACGAATCACGGGGGTGCCACTCATCACCGCTCCCTCGTATTCGAAGGCGACCTGGTTGCGACGGGCCAACGCCTTGAGCTCGGCACCGTGCAGCGCGATAGGCCCCTTATTGGTGGTCACTACATGAGTGCCGCTTTCCAAGGCCCAGCGGCAAAAGGTAGTTGCAGGCTCGCCATCCACCGGATTGGTAAAAGTGGCCTCAGCGATGATGTCTGCACCGGAATGCTTGATCACGGTTTCGTTGAAGGCCTCGGCATTGCCGCCGGGCAGTTGAGCGAGTGCGCCTTTCTCAACCGGCAGCGCAACCAACAGCTTTGCATCCAGACCGTCCTTGGCAACGATGGAGCCGAGGAACAGATCGGTGACACCGACAATTTTGATAGTGAAGCCCAGGGCCTCTTTCCATTCGGCATTACGATCGGCGACCAATTGGGCGAAGCCACGGTTCACGCCACCAAACCCTACCAAGGCAATTTTGTACTCAGTCATAACCGCTGTTCCTATATTGATGTTGTTCGATAGGAACAGCTTAAGAGCCGGGCTTTGGCAGTTGAATATGGCAGAGTGCTGTATTAATTGGGCGTTTTGCCCAAGCACGATGTTGTCAAAACACCGCAGAAAGGACGAACGATGTCACGGTGTTTTCCACCCCTGGCATGGCCGCGATTTCCTTCCACACGAGATGGACACGTTCAGGTGTGGCAGCATTCACACGCAGCATTAAATCGAACTCACCACTGAGTACTTCACATTGCACCACTTCGGGAATGGAGCGCAGCGCAGTCAGGACTTCTTCGCCACGCATGCGGTCGTAGCGGTAGACAAAGATCACCGCGCTGATAAGTGACGTAGGCCGCCGCGACTCACCGAGCAGTACCGTATAGCCCTGGATCGCACCGTCGCGCTCAAGGCGCTCGATGCGTTGGCGCACTGCATTGCGTGACAAGTTGATCTTGGCGCCCAGTTCGATATGGGCTATTCGCGCATTGGCGGTAAGTTCGGCCAGTATGCGTTCGTCCAACGGATCCAGAATGCGCTTCATGCAGACCTCTGCTGCGCCAGACGAAGAGCCTGGCACAGACCGTCCAGATCGCCCTTGGCCAGGTACGGTGGTTGCGCGCGCACCTCGACAGTGCTCGGAACGCTTGCTTGCCAGACGCCCAGTTCGGCCAACAGCGCCGCTGACTTGGCCGGCGCAATTTGCCCGAAGGTAACCATCGGCGCGCCCAGGCTGCGTCGATGAAGCCTGCCGGCCAGTACACCGACAGCGGTGTGAGGATCGATGGCCGAGCCTGTCTCTCGGAACAGTTCGACTACTTCATCACGCACCTGGGATTCGTGTACGGCATAGGAATCGAAGAGTACTCGAGCACGTAGCCATTGCTGGTTGCCGATGCTCATTTCTCCGCAACTTTCAAAATGCTCCATCAGTGCTTTTGTTGAGCAGCCATCGTGTTCGTAAACCTCCCAGATAAACCGCTCCAGGTTGGAAAACAACGAGAAGTCCATCGCCGGCGACACGGTTCGATTAGTCATCCGGGTGGAGTAGCGATTGCAATGAAAAAACTGGTGCAGGGCATCATTGCTGTTGGTGGAAATGATCACCTGATTGATCGGTAATCCCATTTTCTGCGCAATGTAACCAGCGTAGATTTCGGCCGAGCTGGCAGCTGGAACGCTAAAGCCAACGGGACGCGAGCCACCGCCCAGTTGCAAGGCCGCATGGAAGTAAAAAACGATCTGGGCCAGGACGCCGATCCAATTGGTCGAGTTGAAACAGACCGGCAACACTCCGTCCAACGGCCACTCACGCAAGAGTCGGGAGACCAGCGTCTGGCAATCATCGAAATTACCGTCAACCGGAAACAGCTGAACCCGCTGCGGGTCGGCTGCCTGCAAAGCACTGAGTTGCTCAGGCGCAAGCCCGTCGCGCGGATACAGTATCGCCATGCGGGCGGCCGGACAGTTAGCAAAGGCTTCAAGCGCCGCGACGCCGGTATCACCGTTAGTTGCACCGACTACCAACGCTTCTTTACCGACCTCTTCCAGAAAATGCTCAACCAGGCGCGACTGCAATTGCGCGGCGAAATCCTTGGAAGAACCGGTCGGGCCATGAAACAGCTGGAGTATCCACTCGTTATGCCCGATCTGCTCAAGCGGCGTAATAGCGCGGTGTTTGAATTGTTGATAGCTGTCACTGAGCAAGGCACGCAGGGTGCTTTCGTCTATGGAGGAGCCAACAAAAGGCGAAATCACTCGCCAAACCAACTCATCAAACGGCAGCCACGACCAGCTGGCAATTTGTTTCTCGGTGAAGACAGGCAAACTGGCTGGGACATAGAGACCACCATTTTCGGCGAGCCCAGACAGAACCACACTGCGAAAATCAGCACGCATGTCGCCGCCGCGAGTGCTTACATAATCCATGGCAACTCCAAATCAGTTTTACAAAAGGCGATGGGCTTGAGCCACCAGCCAGGTAGAAAAATGTGCGGCATCAGGCGAGAGCACTTCGCTCTGTTCGTGCACCAGATAAAAGGATTCGCTTGCCTCGATTCGGTGATTGAATGGCGCAACCAATTGCCCGTTCTTAAGCAAATCCTCGACCACGGAAGACCGTGCCAGCGCAACGCCCTGCCCCAATTCGGCCATGCGGATCGTGGAAATCAGCGTGTCAAACTGAAGGCCACGGGAGTAGTCGACGTCGTCTGCACCAACTCGTTTTAACCAGTAGCCCCAACCTTCTTCGTACCCCAACACATGAAGCAGAGAATGGTTCATCAAGTCGCGAGGCTCATGTATGGGTGAACTGGCCATGAGCTTTGGAGAGCAAACAGGCTGAAGGATGTCCCAAGTCAATCGCTGAGCGTGCAAGCCCGACCACTCACCGCATCCCCAGCGAATCTCCAGGTCATCCTCGCCGTCCGGTTCTTTCACCCAAATATTGCTGATGTATCGAATATCAATCTGGGGATACTCCCGACAAAAATCTGCGAGTCGGGGGGCCAACCAATAGTGAAGAAAGGAAAGGCTGCCACGCACCTTCAAATGTCTTCGATTGCGCTGGCCGAAAATCTCGTTTGTGCCGACTGCAAGGCGACTGATCGCGTCTTGTACGACAGGCAGATACGACTGCCCTTCCTCGGTCAAGCCAAGTCCTCGAGGTAAGCGCTTGAACAGCGCCACACCGAGGTGACTTTCTAACTGACGGATCTGCTGACTCACAGCCCCTTGAGTCAAATGGAGTTCTTGCGCCGCGTGGGTAAAGTTTAAACAACGCGCCGATACTTCGAATGCCCTCAACCAGTTCAAGGGTGGTAGTGACTTTTGACTCATCGGCGCAACCTCATCAGGGCTTTATCTATGCTCGATCATTGCCTGAAAAACTCACGCGGTGCCAGAGGAATGAACTGCTGCGGCTAAGGCCAACCGCTCTGCTCTCTTGTTTCGAGTGATCCAGTAAACGAAGTAACACCACGCGATAAAGGGCAGGCCGAAGTAAAGCGCCACTCGCTGCTCAGGATCAAAAGCGATACCCACACAGGCCAGCAGACAACACAACAGTGCACCGATAGGCACCCATGGATAGCCGCGTACACGGAAATGCAGGTCTTCAACTCGTCCGCCATTAGCAACGTATTGACGACGGAACGCGATCTGGCTGGCAGCAATGCTCATCCACACGACCACGACCGCCAGACCGGAGATGGACACCAAGGCCAAGTAAACCGTATCAGGGGCAAACACACTGCTGAGCAGAGAAGCCACTGCACCCGCCATACTAAGCACGATGGCGTTCACCGGTGTGCCACGACTGGAGAGCCTGGCGTAGCGCTTAGGCATATGTCCTTGATCGCTCAATGTCCACAGCATGCGCGATGCTGCATACAGCCCCGAGTTAGCGGCTGAAATCAGTGCCGTGAGAATGACGAAGTTCATAATGTCGGCAGAGTATGGGATGCCAATCAGCTCAAACACCATCACGAACGGACTTTCTACGAGCCCCGCTTGCTCTCGTGGCAGTAACGTCGCAAGGACGAAAATGGTCCCCACGAAGAACAGCGCCAAACGTACCACTGTCGTGCGGATTGCCTTGGGCACGCTAGTTTGTGGATCTTGCGCTTCACCTGCCGCAATCCCGATCAGCTCAGTTCCGGAAAATGCGAATGAAACAGCCAGGAGGGTCATTGCAATGGGTAAAAACCCAGTAGGAAAAAGCCCCTCACGTGTGAAGTTGGAAAGTCCCGCACCCTGCAAACTCTGTACTTGAATAAGACCGAAAATTGCCGCTCCGCCGATCACAATGAATGTGATAACGGTCAGCACCTTAATCAGCGAAAGCCAAAATTCAGTCTCCGCAAACCACCGAACAGAAACAACGTTGCTTAAGAAAACGGCGATGGCAAACAGCGCACTCCAAATCCAGACCGGTGTATCAGGAAACCACCGAACCATCAGTATGCCCGCAGCAGTGAACTCTGAACCGATAGCTACTGCCCAAGTGAGCCAGTAAAGCCAGGCCACTGTATAGCCTGTGCCTGGGCCCAGGTATCGCGTTGCGTAACTACTGAAAGATCCGGTTTCTGGCATCTGTACAGCCAACTCACCGAGACAGACCATGACTAAATACACCATCACTGCCCCGATGATGTAAGCAATCACTGCACCGAGTGGCCCTGCCTGATTAACCGTGTAACCGGAGGTAAGGAATAACCCCGTACCGATCACACCGCCCAGTGCCAACATAACGATGTGGCGTGTTTGCATTTCCTTTTTGAAACGCGAGTTTGGGTCGGACTGATGATCTTCAATATGCGTGGACATAGTTTTATTCTCATGAAATGTTCGGACAAACGCCTTATAACTGGCTGTTGGGCAGTACAAATTTGTCGTCGCTGGATTTTATTATTTTCATTCTTCATGAAGGGCTTAAGATGAATCTCGAGCGTCCTGCCCGTATTCAGGTTTCTACCTCAATGAAACGTTGGGCACTATCAGCGTTAAAGCTCGTATCACCATGTTTACCTCGCACTAAAGCGAAAGCTTGTTTTAGGTCAGCCAATAAATCTGTTGAATCTTCAATACCTACGGATATTCGAACCAAACCTTCGGAGATTCCAAGTGCCTGACGTTCTTCCAAGGTATTTTCCACGTGACTGGTCGTCCGAGCCGGCCCATAGATGGTCTCGACAGCGCCCAAATTACCCGCCCGATGCGCATATCTGAGCAGCGGCAGCAAACGAGTCACCGTGTCCATGCCTCCTTTCAGCACGAAGCTGACGATGGCTCCGAATCCGTTCATTTGCGAACGAGCGATGTCATGACCAGGATGTTGAGGCAACCCCGGATAGTTCACCGATTCGACCAGCGGCTCGGTACAGAGGTACTCGGCCAAAAGCATCGCGCTCGCCTGTTGCTGGCGAAGACGCAGAGCCAGAGTCTTGATGCCTCGGATGATTAGATATGCCGAAAAAGGATCCAGCGAGGCACCATTGATTTCGCGGTAATGGCGAACTTTAGACATCAGATGCTCGGCGCCGCAAACCACGCCGCCGAGTACATCACCATGACCGGACAGGAATTTGGTCGCGCTGTGCACAACCACATCAACGCCCAAGGCGAGCGGATTCTGATTCAGTGGCGTCGCGAATGTATTGTCCGCAACAACCAAAGCGCCCACTCGCTTCGCCGCTGCCACAAGGCGCCGGATATCAACGATTTTCAGCGTTGGGTTCGTGGGTGTTTCCAGGTACAGGACGCTGCAGCCTTTAGCGATCTCCAGCTCAAGTGCCACAGTGTCGAGCGTATCGCAAAGGGTTACCTCCACACCCATACGTGGAAGGAACTCCTCAAAAATCTTGTTCGTACCACCGTAGCTGTCACGTGTAGATATCACACGCTGCCCATAGGACAGGAAGGTGTGTAGTACACCGCTGATAGCAGCCATTCCGGTACTGAAAGCTACAGCCGACTCTGCGTTTTCGAGCTCACAGAGTTTATCTTCCAAGACGCAGACAGTGGGATTGCTCATCCGGCTGTAAATGAAGCCTGGCTCTTTTCCCAATGCCACGTCATACCACTTATCGATATCGTCATAGCCATAGGCAGCACTGACCACGATGGGTGTCTGCGTGGAATTGTAGGGATGTTGAACCTGCTCTCCTCCCCATACGACTCGAGTCCCCATCCCAATGTCTGAAGCCTGGACGGCGCGTTTCTTATTTTCCATAAAGTTCTCTCGCATCAAGGGAAACACAGCCGTGTTCCAAGTGGGCTTGGGAGGACTATATGGAAAGCTCATGCTTGTGAAAAATCATGATATCCGGGAGTAAGGGGGGCTTTTTTTAATGGCTGGGTACCGGGTGCCCTGACCATCCATTCACATGGCGATGAGCATTGAGTGAAGTAAATTACCGATAACAGATACCCTCTTAGCTGCGCGCCCTTCCCCGCTACACGTGCTGCCATCTGCCATCAATCGAATAGCTTCCCTGACTGCCCGGCAGGCAGCATACGGAGCTGCTAGTGTTAATCCGCATGCCGTCAAAGTCCCTGCAGTCGGGTGGGTGTGAGCCGCCGTTTTGTTCGTGACCGAGTGCTACGCCTGCCGCTGCAGTTCGTTGGCAGTGGTGTAACCCAAGATCTTCCTAATCCATCGAATGGCGCTTAATCCAGGAGAAAAATCATGGCGAAGGTACTGGTTCTCTATTACTCAATGTACGGTCACCTCGAAACGATGGCTGGCGCAGTGGCCGAAGGCGCACGATCCGTACCCGGCGCAGACGTGACGCTCAAGCGTGTCGCTGAAACCATCCCGGCCGAACAGGCAGCAGCCATCGGCGTAAAACTTGACCAGAAGGCACCGGTGGCGACACCTGACGAGCTGGGCAATTACGATGCAATCATCTTTGGTACACCGACGCGCTTCGGCAATATGGCGGGACAGATGCGCACGTTTCTCGACCAGACCGGCGGACTGTGGATGAGCGGCGCGCTGGTCGGGAAAATCGGCAGTGTCTTTGCATCGACCGGCACCCAGCACGGTGGCCAGGAAACCACGATTACGTCGTTTCACAGCACACTCTTGCATCAAGGGATGGTCATCGTGGGTGTGCCTTACACCTGCGCCGGGCTGACCAACATGAGCGAGATCACCGGCGGTACGCCCTATGGCGCGACCACCCTGGCAGGCGCCGACGGTAAACGGCAACCGTCACAAAATGAACTGGATATCGCGCGTTTCCAGGGTAAACACGTTGCTGAGCTTGCAATAAAGATCGCGGGTTAACGCAAGCACCTAAATGGGCGCGTGTTGCAGGACAGGACGTAAGCGTTTTTGGATTCTGAGGAGCGACGTTCTAGCGAGGTCGCTCCTCTAGGAACTCTTCGAGTTGATGGGGAAAAAGGATGGACGAGTCACCTTTCATCGAGCCGCCTACGAAACGTTTTTCCTTAGCATTGTCTGGCGGTGGGGTCAGAGCAATGGTGTTCCATCTTGGTGTTTTGGACTTCCTTGCAAAGAAACAGATGCTAGAGGACATTACGCACATTTCTACCGTATCGGGTGGTAGCTTGCTTGTTGGCTTGATTATGCAGGAGGCAGGCTGGAAATGGCCTTCCTCCGCTGTGTTTTTGAGCAGTATTTATCCAAGTATTCGAGCGAAAATGTGCTCGCGCAGTTTGCTTTTCAGTGCTCTACGGCAACTACGTAGCCCTCTAAATTTTCGTTTCCTTCTTTCTCGTGCAAACCTGCTTTCGTTAGGTTTGCAGAATGAGTGGGGGGTCAACGCCAAACTTTCAGACATTCCTCCTTCACCCGAGTGGTCTATAAATGGTACGACTGCAGAGAATGGAAAGCGCTTTCGTTTTAAATACGACAGTATCGGGGATTTTTCGATTGGGTATGCAGATCCTGAGAATTTCCCGCTATCGGGTGCACTTGCTGTATCTGCAGCGTTTCCAGGGGGCATCGGCCCTTACTCATTAAAAACACGCAATTTTACTTGGTTGACGCGTCCTTGGAATGCGCCATTGTCCGCGAACAGGGTCACCACACCAGTGTTTCGAAAGTTGCGCTTGTACGATGGTGGCGTCTACGACAATTTAGGCCTTGAACCGCTTTTTGATGCTGGGAGAGGAATACCCAAACATGGCCAACAGGCAATACTTGTATCTGACGCGGGCGCGCCTTTGAGCATGGGGTTCACAGCAGGATCGCTTAGTCCATGGAGGCTTATGCGGATCGCAGACATCATGTCTGAACAGTCCCGAGCGTTGCGAGTACGAACATTCGTAGACTATCTTAAAAATGGCCCTGGCCGAGGGGCTTACCTAGGCATTGCGAGTCCTTTGATCAACCCGGCTTTTGATGCTGCAGCGCAGTTCTCTTGTCGTTTCCCTACAACGCTGCGCCGCCTAAAAGCGTCAGAGTTCGACCTTCTTGCTGGTCATGGATACGCACTTACAAAGAAGGTTGAACAAACGTACGGATTACTTTAGCCACCGCGCGATGCACGCATTTTCGAGCAGCACGGACCTACGCCCAGACTCAATAAGGTGAATTATAAAATGGCTATGGACAGAAGCAGAGACGATGTAGGTGGAAACGCGTTCTTCTCCAATGGGGTAGCACCTGAAGCTCCAAGTAAAGGACGACTGTACGCCGCTATTGAGGTCCCTGAGGCAAATGAAGAATCACGCCTGGAAAAGGATTTAGAGCCTATTTATTTTGAGTGCGTTGATGCGTCATGGCTACAAAATCTCAATCCGGATATGAGTTGGAAAGAGGTTTACCGAATCGCTCCATTGTCTGTACTCGAATTACACGACTATCCGCTTCCAGACTTCCCGGAACAGCTGCAGCCCGGTGATATTGCGTGGTTTGAGTTTGGGTATGCTCCCCCGAAAGTAGGCGACATCATCTCAACACTATATACGAGCCTTTTTTCCGAGGGGGTTTCGGTAGCTATACAATACCGGGAAGCATTACAACCGGGCTGGCCAGATAGCGGCCCCATGAGCAGTAAGGGATGGCCTAAGGAGGCTATGATTTCGCACGATTCGAAACTTGGACTTAAAGCCATTTCTGGTTTGCTTAAACAAGTCGAAACGTCAGGTGGAGTCGCTATCTATGACGTAGGACATGGTGCTTGCCAAGGCTTATTAGAAAACAACCATAGAATTCCCTCTTTGTATGTAGACTTCGGTGGTGGTGTGCTTGGAAATGCGAAAACATTTCCCAAAAACCATAATGGCTTTTGCTTCACTAAGAGCCCGGTAGTAATCCTTTCGCACTGGGACTGGGATCACTGGTCGTCAGCCTACAGATACCCCATTGCGCTCGATACCAAATGGATTGCACCTCCCGTACCGAAGAAACCAATCCAGCAAGCCTTTGCAGCAGATTTACTTGCTCGCAGTAATCTCCTGATTTGGGACAGGCACTTTCCCTCAGATCTTCGCGTGGGAGGAGTGGGTATTGAACGTTGTACCGGAAAGACCACTAACGACTCTGGGCTGGCCGTTACCGTTTATCCAGGCCCTCGCGGGCGAAAAAACTATCTGCTCCCTGGTGATGCGGGCTACCGCCACATACCGTCGGTGGCCCGAGGTGATGCATTTAGTGCCATATGCATCACACACCACGGCGGTAAGCTGCATTCCGTCTCCATCCCCAAAGCAAAGCAGCGTGGGTACACGGTTTGCTCTTTAGGCGCTGGAAATACATACAAACATCCGTATCTCCACACGCTTGAAAAACACATGCTAGGAGGTTGGCCTCTACCGCTGGTGACTGGATTCACAGGAAAGAGACCAAGCCATATATTCATGTCATGGGACTCCGCACCTGAGATTTTCGAAGGCTCTTGCCATGCCAGTGGGTGTAGTGTTGCTTACACTCGTCATCGTTCTCTTTGACAAACCACCGCCAAAATGACGATCGGTGGCTCAGACAACGATATGCGTCACTGTTGGTAGTTCATACACGTCCAGCTCAAGCTCAGACATCGCGCATACAACTCTGCTGCAATGCACCTGCGGGCTATCAATAGCACCTCGTAAAACACCGTACTGATGAAAACCCGCCCCCACAGAGCCATCGCTCGCTACCGAAGCGAGCGCCAACAAACTGTTACTTTTTTGAAACACCCCTCCAACCGCTAATCAGTTAGTCCGGTTTTTTGACACATCCCCGATATGTGGTCACACACTTTTGCTCTCCGCTGGGTCATAACCGTTGGCTGTCGATGGAATATTGGCATCTTCCGAGGTTCTTGCCTGATACGGAGATAAGCTCATGATTTTCAATGTACAAAATTTTGGCGCCAAAGGAGATGGCATCACTGACGACACAGCGGCGATACAACGTGCAATTGATGCGGCGGCCGCCGCAGGCGGGGGGCAGGTTTACGTGCCGACCGGAACCTATATCGTTTCGGGAGGAGTGGAACCTTCCGACGGTTGCCTGATGCTCAAGAGTAACGTCTACCTGTACGGCGACGGCATGGGCGCAACCACCGTCAAGGTGGCTGACGGCTCCGATACCAAGATCACCGGAGTCATCCGCTCCGCCTACGGCGAGGAAACCCACGACTTCGGCGTCAGCAAGCTCACCATCGACGGCAACCGTGACAGCACCACGGGCAAGATCGACGGTTGGTTCAACGGCTACATTCCCGGGCAAGCAGGCTACGACTCCAACGTCACCCTCGACAGCGTCGAGATCAAGGACTGCTCCGGCTACGGTTTCGACCCCCACGAGCAGACCATCAACATGGTCATCAAGAACAGCGTGTCCCACGGCAACGGCCTGGACGGTTTCGTAGCTGACTTCCTGAGCAACAGCACTTTCGAAAACAACGTCGCCTACGACAACGATCGGCACGGTTTCAACGTCGTGACCAGCACCCACGACTTCACGCTCACCAATAACGTTGCCTACAACAACGGCGGCAATGGCATCGTGGTGCAGCGCGGCAGCGAGAACATCCCCTCCCCCAGCAACATCACCATCACCGGTGGCGAGGTGTATGGCAACGGCGCCGAAGGGGTGCTGATCAAAATGTCCAGCGAAGTGACGGTCAGCGGCGTCGACATTCACGACAACACCAGCGCCGGGGTCCGTATCTACGGCAGCAACCACGTCGAGCTTATCGACAACACGCTCCACAGCAACTCCCTGGGCAACCCCGTACCGGAGATCATCATCCAGTCCTACAACGACACCCTGGGTGTGTCCGGCAAGTACTACAACGGCAGCGATAACATCATCCAGAGCAACATCATCACCGGCAGCAACCTGTCGACCTACGGCGTTGCGGAACGCAATGAAGACGGCACTGATCGCAACGCCATCATCGGCAACACCATCAGCCACACCAGCAACGGTGCGACGCTGGTCTATGGCGACGGCAGCTACGTCAGCGACACGGTGCCGATGATCACCGTGCAAGGCACAGCTGGCAACGACACCCTGCTGGGCAGCGCCGGCAGCGAGATTTTCTATGGCGGTGCCGGCAACGACACCATCAACGGCGGGGCCGGTGACGACATTCTGGTAGGCGGTGCAGGCATCGACAAACTCACCGGCGGTACCGGCGCCGATACGTTCCGTTTCACCACTCAGTCCGACAGCTACCGCAACGCAACCGCAAGCTTCGATGACACCATCACCGACTTCGATGTCACCCAGGACAAGATCGACCTCGCCGGCCTCGGTTTCACCGGCCTGGGCAATGGCCATGGCAGTACCTTGCAAGTCAGCTACAGCGCCAGCACTAACCGCACCTACATCAAGGACTACGATGCCGACGCCAGTGGCAATCGCTTCGAATTGATACTCTCGGGCAACCTCACCAGCACTCTGACCGCCAGCAATTTCATCTTCAATCGTGTGCTCACCGGCACCAGCGGCAACGACTCGCTGCTGGGCAGTGATTCGGCCGACACCCTGCTCGGCCTCGCGGGTAGCGACAGCCTCAATGGCGGCGCGGGCGACGACAAGCTCGACGGCGGTGCCGGTATGGATACCCTCACCGGTGGCGCCGGAGCGGACACCTTTGTGTTTTCCAATCGCCTGGACAGTTATCGCAATTACAACACCGGTGGTGCCAACCTTGCCGACCTGATCACCGATTTTGATATCGCCGCCGACAAGATCGACCTCTCGGCCATGGGGTTCACCGGCCTGGGGGATGGCAAGAACAACACCGTGTACGTGGTGCTCAACAGTACCGGGACCAAGACTTACATCAAGTCCCTTTCTGCCGACGCCGATGGCAACCGCTTCGAAGTGGCACTAAACGGTAACTACCTCGACAAGCTGACCAGCGCCAACTTCGTCTTCGCCACGTCGTCACCGACCAACCACGCGCCGGTTCTGGCCACGCCGCTGCTGGATCAGAACGCAACCGAAAACGCCCCGTTCAGCTACGTGGTGCCAGCCACCAGCTTCACCGATGCGGATAATGACAACCTCAGCTACACCGCCACCCTGGCCGATGGCAGCGCCCTGCCCGCGTGGCTGAGCTTCAATGCCACCAACCTGACCTTCACCGGCACGCCGACCAGCACCGCGTCCGGCAATTACGACGTGCTGGTCAAGGCCACAGACCCAGCCGGTGCTTCGGCCAGCGATAGCTTCGCCTTGGGAGTGGCCAACACTGTCACCGGCACCAACAATGCCGAAACCCTCAACGGCACGGCGGGTGCAGACCTGATCCTCGGCCTCGGTGGCAACGACACGATCAAGGCCGGCGCTGGCACCGACACCGTCGACGGCGGCGGCGGACGTGATTCGCTGTATGGTGGCGACGGCGCCGATACCTTCCGCTATACCAACCTGCTCGACAGCTACCGCGACTACGACACGGGCGGTGTCACGGCCACCGATACGATCTATGACTTCACCGCGGGCGTCGACAAGATCGATGTGTCGGGCCTGGGCTTTGTCGGCCTTGGCGATGGCCACAATGGCACGTTGTACATCACCCTCAACGCGGCCGGCGACAAGACCTACATCAAGTCCGCCGAAGCGGATGCCAATGGTAATCGCTTTGAAATCGCCCTCAGCGGCAACTACCTCAATACCCTGACCGCCAGTGACTTCGTGTTTGGCCAGCACGCCCAGCAGGACATCCTCTACCTGCCCACCCTCGGCCAATCCAATGCGCGCCTGCTGCGCATGACGGAGGACGACAATCAGTCCGGCACCTCGATGCTGGTCAACGACCTGGACCGCTACACCCCCTATGACGTGCGCAGCCAGTTCACCGATGCCGATGGCAACGGCATCGACATCGCGGTGGGCGGCAGCACGGTCACCGGCCTGTCGACGCTCAGCGCCGAGGAACTCAAGTTGTGCTGGTGGCTGACCGACACCAACCAACCCGGGGCTGCGCTGTTGCGCGCCGTGACGCTGCTGAGCGAACAGCGCTCCGAACTGCAATCGATCAATAACGTCACCATGGGCATCATTTGGGGCCAGGGTGAGGAAGCCGCTCAGGAGATCGCCCAAGCCACGGACAAAGCAGCGGCAGCAGCGGCCTACAAGGATGCGACCCTAAAGGTGTTTGACTACCTGCATGCCCAGTTCGGCAACTTCGACGTGTACATGATGGAAACCGGTCACTACGAGCAGGACGCGGCGCGCGCCCGTGGCTATTCGGAAGAGAAGATTGCCTCCATCGTCGAGGGGGCTGACTATGTCCACGCCGCCCAGGAAGCCATTGCCGCCGAGCGCGCCGACGTCAAGCTGGCGGTGGACTACAACGACCTCCCCTTGCGACACGAAGTCGATCCGCTGACGTATCCCGACGACGTCTGGCACCTGCATGAGGAATCGGCGGAAATCGTCGGCCAGCGCCTGGCCGACTACATCGCCAATGACCTTGGCTTCCAGGGCAACCCCAACGACAACAACAGCGTGCAGGACATTTTCGACAACAACCGGAAGATGATTTCCGGTACCGACCAGGCGGATACCCTGGTGGGCAGCTCGGGCAACGACACACTGGATGGCGCCTTGGGCGCCGACACCATGACCGGTGGCGATGGCAACGACATCTATGTGGTCGATAACGCGCTCGACCGCGTGATGGAAACCAACACCTCGACCTCGCAGATCGATACGGTGCAAGCCTCGGTCAGCTGGACCCTGGGCGCCAATCTCGAGAACCTGGTGCTCACCGGCGTGTCGGGCATCAACGGCACCGGCAATGAGCAGCACAACTTCATCACCGGCAATGCCGGCAATAATGTGCTCAATGGTGCCGCAGGGGCCGACAGCATGAGCGGCGGCGATGGCAACGACACCTACTATGTCGACAACGCCGACGACGCCGTGATCGAGACCAACAGCAATGCGGCGGCTGGAGGGATCGACAGCGTGCACAGCAGCCTGGCGGCCTATACCCTCGGCAACAACGTCGAGCATCTATATATCGATAGCCCTGGCGCCGCCAATGGCACGGGCAACGCGTTGGACAACACGCTGTTCGCCGGAGCCGGCAATAACGTGCTGGACGGACGCGAGGGCAATGACACGGTTTCTTTTGAACGCGCCGCGTCTGGCGTTACCGTCAGCCTCTCGACGTCAGCGCAACAAAACACTGTGGGCTCCGGGCTCGACACCGTGAAGCTCTTCGAAAACCTCACGGGAAGCGCCTACGCCGACACGCTGTCGGGTAACAGCGCCGCGAACGTTCTGAACGGTGGTGCGGGCAACGATACGTTGGTGGGCGGTTCGGGCGATGACCGGCTGATCGGCGGTGCCGGCACCGACAACCTCACCGGAGGCACTGGCGCGGATACCTACGTGTTTGATGCGCTGTCGGACATGGGCGCCGGCGCTCTGCGCGATGTGATCAACGGTTTCAAGAGCACCGAGGGCGATCATCTGGACTTCACCGGCCTGGACGCCAACCCGCTGACCACCGCTATCGACGCCTTCACCTTCATCGGCGCCAACGCCTTCGACCCTGCCGACGCCACCGGCCAACTGCGCTTTGCCGATGGCATTCTCTACGGCAGTGTCGATGCCGACGCCGCCCCCGAGTTCGAAATCGCACTGGTGGGCGTCACGGCGTTGCACGCCAGCGATTTCACAGCCTGAGTCAAGCCAGAAGGGGACTTGCGGTGCCCGAAAGATCACAAACCAACACAGACGATGTCGGGGGTATAGACGCATTTTGTGGCGAGGGAGCTTGCTCCCGTTCGGCTGCGAAGCAGTCGTGAGCCGATGGACTCGGTCTGCCTGATGCGGCGCATTCAACGGGTTTTGGGGCTGCTTCGCAGCCCAGCGGGAGCAAGCTCCCTCGCCACAGACGCGACTTGAAACTGAGAGATCGCCCTCCTCGGCAAACCCCTCCTGCAACCCAACCACCGCCAAGCGGTATGACAAGTTCTGAGCACTGACTTACACTGCGATACACCAATGCGAACGAATAACTATTCAACGCATCGATCAATCCCACGGCAATCCGGGCATCACGTAATGATCTGGGTGAAGCCAATATGAAAACGGTCACGGCCCTTTTCACCTGTCTAGTCGCTGCCAGCGCGTGCGCGGCGGTGAGCACCTGTGTCAATGCTGCACCAACCTTCAAGACCAGCTTCGACTGTGCCGAGGCAAAGGCGTCCGTCGAAAAGCTGATTTGTCGCGATCCGCAACTGGCGCAGATGGATATCGAACTGACGCGTCTTTATCGCCTGGCGCTCACGGACGAACATTCAGTGCCACGTCCAGACAAGATCATTATCGACCAGCAGTTTTGGGTCGATGCCCGCAATCAATGTGCCTCCGAGGCTGCGCCCAAGGCGTGCACGATCCGCAGTTATGCCGAGCGTGCGCACCAGCTGCGCCAAGGCTCGGCCATTGTGAGAACCAAGGACCCCTACAGACTCACCGAAGGCCCTGTGGCTTTTCGTTGTACAGGGCTTAACCCGCTGATTGCCGCGACCTTCTTTACCACGCAGCCTGGTGTCGTGTACTTGAAATGGGCGAACACCTCGATCGTCCTGAACCAGGAGCAGAGTGAGTCGGGAACCCGATACGCAGGCAAGGATTACTTGGGCAACTACAGCTTCTGGCAAGACGGCAACGTGGTGCTTTTCCAGAAGCCAGGCTCAGGGCCAATGAGTTGCAAGGCCGAGCCGGTCGGTTGATTTTTCTGGCGCTAGTACGGCTGCCCTCCTCCCCAATTCTGCCCCGCAAAATCTGCACGCAAAAAAAAGCCCCGAAACCACATAAGGTACGGGGCAAAAAATTGGTTGGTTGCGGCCAACCAAAGGAGCGTTCTTCAAAGCAGTTACGGGTTACAGGCATTCCTGCGCGGCACGTTCGAAACTCGAAGGCATGAAGTTCGATGCCAGCAAGTGACGCTCGTACAAAAACACCTTGCCGCCGTTCGGGGCTTTGTAGGCTTCCAGAACGTTGTCCGCGGCGACTTTGCTCGGCACCACGATCCGGTAGCTACGCTGGGTTTGCGAGACCGTCGGGTGCAGTGCGCTGCCCTGCAACTTCGGCACCACGCAATCGGCGTACTCGGCAGGCGTTTTTTTCGTCTGCAAGGTCAGCGTCGGGTCGTTCGGCGCGGAGGCGCAACCGGCCAGCAGCAAGGTAGCGACAGCCATGACAGGAACAAATAAAGGGCGCATCGGCGAAGTCCTGAAATAAAAGTCTGTTTCGTTGAGCAACGGTTCGGCGTCACGGTCGCCGTCGTTGCGGTTATGGTTTGGGTGTTCAGCCAGCGGTCACCAGAGCCTTGAGCGAGTTATCGAACTGCTTCAAGGCGCTGAGTTGCAGGTCGCGTTGCTGATCGATCTGGGCGGCAATCTCGGCTGCAGCTTTACGGTGTACCCAGACCGAAGGCATTTGTTTCTCGACGGCGCCTTCAGCCTTGCCGATGTATTGCAGGTTGGCGTCGTAGAACCGTGCGGCGAAACGCGCTTCGACCTGACTGTTGCGTTGGGTCAGCAGACGGTTATGGGTATCGAGCATCACCACCACATCCGGATGGGCCTGCAACAACGCATCGAGGTTGTCGTAGACGGTCACCGACAGGAACTGCTGCTGTAACGAACTCATCAGCCAGTCGATTGCCAACTCTGGGTCGGAGCTGTTGATGAACGCGTCGCGAATCCGCGCATCCAGCGCATCGCGCGCGCCGTTCACCGCCACATCGTGGTAACGCTCGAGGTATTGCAGGTTGTCCAGGGTGTTTTCGCTGTACAGCACACCGACGGTTTGCGAATGCTGCAACCCGGTACTGGCGCCGGCGATGGGCAGAAAATGGCACGATTGGGCGTCGTCTGCGTAGGCGGTTGCAGCAGTAGCAACCCCGCCCATCAACAGGGCGACAATTGCCAGTCGGGTCAATGTCTTCATCGCGCAAATTCCTTGAGCTGCGTCTTCGATGGAGGCGATTTTCCGCCTTTACCCGACCCAGCAGAACTTGCGTTTCTTGATTGTCACTATCACTTGAACCGATAGTTGCGCCGCGTGCCGATTATTTGCTCTTTCCTTCAAGTGCCTCCTCGGTCAAGCGACGCTCAACTGATTTCTCCCCTGCGACTTCGCCGCGTAAAGCGCGCGGTCTGCGCGACCGATCAGTGCCTTTTCATCAGGGTCGCTGCCGTCGGCGACATATGTCGCCAACCCCAGGCTGACGGTCACGATACCTAACGGGCTCGAAAAATGCGCAAGCTGCTCGGCCGCAATACCCGACAGGATCGCCTCGGCAACCTTGCGCGCTCCTGATTCGTCCGTATTGGGCATCACCACGGCGATTTCTTCCCCGCCATAGCGAGCCGCCATGTCACCCGGGCGACGTACACAGTGCTTGATCGCCTGACTGATGATCCGCAAACATTCATCTCCGGCGAGATGGCCGTAGTGATCGTTGTAGCGTTTGAAAAAGTCCACATCGATCAGGATCAGTGACAACGGGCTTGCGAGTCGCTTGGCGCGTTTGAGTTCGACATCCAGAAACTGATCGAAATGCCGGCGGTTGGCGAGGCCGGTGAGTTTGTCTACGCTGGCGAGAACTTCCAGTGTCTGGTTAAGCTCGATCAGTGCGGTTTGGGTCGCGAGCAATTTTTCCTCCGCCCGAATACGCCGGCTGATGTGGGAAATCAGCCTGCGCCCCAGTGCGACCAGGAGCCCCAACAACAGCAGCACCACAGCGACGGATTGCTTTGTCTGACTGAGCCACGCTTGCATTGCCTCGGCCTGCCCCACCGCAACCGTCGTGACGACAGGATATTGATCGTTTCTCTTGAACGCGTAGAGGCGATGGATGCCATCTACTTTCGACGCAAAATCCACGGTGCCCGATGAGGTGTTGCGCAAGTATTCGGAGAATATGGGTGCGTGAGACAGGTCACGGCCGATGTCTTCCACTTGAAAGGGATACCGCACCAGCAGGCGCCCTTCGGATGAGGTCAGGCTGATGGCGCCGAATTGCCCCACGTGGATGCTTCGATAAAGTTTGAGGAAGTGTTCGAGGCTGATGGTTGCGGCGATCACCCCGGCAAAACTTCCATCGGGGTGATCGATGCGTCGGCTGACCGAAATCACCCAGGTGCAAGTGACACGGCTGAGAATCGCCGGGCCGATATAGATACCGCGATCCGCGACGTCTCGGTGATGTTTGAAGAACGCCCGATCTGCGTTGTTGCTATTGGATGAGATCAGCATGTTGGTCGAGAATAGCCAGTCCCCTTGGGCGTCATATAGCACCACATTATTTAATTGCGGGAGCGCATCCATCTGCTGGGCAACCAACTTGCTCAGCCGTTCGAGTTGCTCCGGGCCGGTGCCGTCTTTCTCGATCCTTTCTGTCAGGCCCAGCAACAGCACTTCACTTTGCTTGAAGGTGCCCTCGGTGTAAGTGTTGAGCGCCTGAGTCAGGTTCAATGTATCGGTATTGATGTCGCTCAAGGTGTTCTGTCGGGCTGTCCATGTCTGCCAGGCCGTCAGCAGCACCACGGAGACACACACCAGAAAGATCAGAAAAGTGGCAAGTCGAAGATCGCGTTTCAAGGAAGTACCGGGCTGTTGAGTACACTGGCGTCAAAGGCTGTGCATTATAGAAGGCTTTTAGCCATCACTGCTGATGCATATGCATAGGTCAGCCTTGCGCCGGGAATGCCTCCACCCTCAGTTTCTCCATCACCAGTTCAATGAAGGCCGATACCGCCAACGGCAGATGCTGCCGGCTCGGGTAAAGCACGTGCAGGCCAAAGCCCGCACGCTGGAAGTGTGGCAACACGCGTACAAGTCGGCCCGCCTGAAGATCGAGCATGGCGAGCGTCGGCGGCAGCAGTGCGATGCCCAGGCCGGCCACCGTAGCCTTGCGCAGTGCCTGGGCCGTGTTACCGGAAAAACGGCTGGCGATTTGCACCTCTTCCTCCACGCCCTCTGGTCCGGTCAGACGCCAGGTGGTGAAGCCGCTGGGATGGGCGAAACTCACGCAGTCATGGTTCACCAGGTCCTGCAGCGTACCGGGCATACCGCGAGCAGCGATGTAAGCCGGACTCGCCACCAGGCCCTCGCTGCCTGCACTGAAGAGCTGGCGCCCGACGTAACCTGAGTCTTGCAGCGGACCGCCGCGAAACGCGATGTCGATACGCTCGGCGATCAAGTCGGCGCGGGCATCACTGAGCACGAAGTCAAGCCGCACCCGCGGATGCGCGGCGAGAAAATCAGCCACCCATTCCATGGGGAAGAAGTCGAAGAAATCCGCCGTCGCCGCGACGCGCACCAAGCCGCTGGGTTCCTGGCTGCCCGTCATCAACTCGTGCCCCGCCTCGATCAGTCCGTCCACCGCGCCCACGCAGCGCTCGTGAAAAGCCTGCCCGGCATGGGTCAGCGTCAACTTGCGCGTGGAGCGTTGCAGCAGTCGTGTGTCGAGTTGTGCCTCGAGCTGCTGGACACGCCGACTGACGGTGTTGGGCGGCATGCCCAGCCGCCGCGCCGCTTCGGCGAAGCTGCCGCTGCGGACCACTTGGACAAACAAGGCAATGTCATTCAAGTCGAGCATAAGGCGATAATTCCAGTAATAAATGGACGGGCGCAATCCAATTGTGCCATCTAATCAACCAATCCGGGCACGCTTATCCTTCTTGCATCGCGGCAGTTAGCCCTCTAACTGCGTAAACCACAGGCAAGGACATCGTTTCCCATGACTCAAACTTCATCCCTCTCCCCTATTCAAAATCGCATCCTTTGGGGTGTTCGCATCTTTCTGGCCTTGGCGTTCGCTGCGGCCGGCATCGCCAAGCTGGCCGGCGCTCCGCAGATGATTCAGGTATTCGATGCCGTCGGCCTTGGGCAATGGTTCCGCTACCTCACCGGTGCCATTGAAGTGGCTGGCGCTGTGTTGCTGCTGATCCCGGTCACGAGCTTTTTCGCCGGGCTGCTGCTGACGGCGACCATGACCGGCGCAGTGGTCACGCATCTCTTTGTGATTGGCGGCAATCCCGCCCCTGCCCTGGTGCTGCTGGCAATGTCTGCCTTCGTGGCCTGGCGTCGGAAGCCTGCGACCTTGCTCGGTGCAGCACGCTGATCGTTAGGAACGGCGACCGGCTCAAGACTTGAGGACAAACCTATGAACAGCATCATCGCAACACCAACGCGCGCCATCGTTCACCGCACATCCGGCAGCACTCACGGGCCGATCACGCGACTCATGAGCCCTGGCGACCTGGGCCAGTTGTTGAAGCCTTTTGTGTTTCTTGATCTCTTCGGCTTCAAGCCCCAAGGCGGGCAGAAAGGTTTCGGCATGCACCCGCATTCAGGGATCGCAACACTGACCTACATGATTGAGGGCGGCGTGAAGTACGAAGACACCACGGGCAAGACGGGCGTGTTGCCCACCGAAGGTGTGGAGTGGATGCGCGCCGGTAATGGCGTGTGGCACGACGCTAAGCCAATCGGTGACAGCTCAATATCGGGCTTCCAGCTCTGGGTCGCGCTACCCGTTTCGCACGAAAACACACCGGCGGAAAGTCTCTACCTGGCGCCGTCGCAGATCCCGCAAGCAGGCCCGGCGCGTGTGCTGCTCGGACGCTATGGCGCAGCGCAAAGCGCGATTGCAGCACCTTCGGACATGAACTACCTCGTCGTGCGCTTGAAAGACGGAGAACGCTGGCGCTACACACCTCCCACCGGCCACAACGTGGCGTGGCTGGCGGTCAATGCCGGTCGGCTGGACGTTGGTGGCCCGGTCAATACTGGCGAGCTGGCGGTGTTCGAGGAGTCAGACCAACCCATCGATTTCGTGGCGCACGGCGACACGTCTTTCGTGCTGGGCTCGGCGGTGAAGCACCCACATGATTTGGTGATGGGTCGTTACTCGGTGCACACCAGCAGAGCGGCGCTGGCGCAGGGCGAAGCTGAAATTCAGCGGATTGGCGCACGTCTGTTTCATGAGGGACGGCTGGCCTAGCACTCGCTAATGCCATATCTGCATCACTTGGTAAAAACCTGATATGTTGTACGATGACAGATGAGTTGGCGTAACTCATCTGTCATCCTCGCACCTATAACAACAAGGAATTACCCATGAAAAAAGTGAAGCTGATTATCGGTTTTTTATGCCTGTTCAGTGGCTACGTGGCGGCATCCCCCGCATCGAGCGAGAAGGATGTTGCCGCTGCGGTAGACCATCTGACTCAAGCGATGCTGACCAAAAACGTCCCACAACTGAATGCGCTCACCGCTGAAAACCTGACCTACGGGCATTCCAGCGGGAAAATCCAGGACAAGAAAGAATTTATCGCCGACATCGAAACCGGAAAAAGCGCTTTCAAAACGCTGGAGATGCAGAACCAGAAAATCACCGTCTCGGGTGATGTGGCGTTGGTCCGCCATCATTTTTCGGCGCAAGCCATCAAGGGCACCGAGATTGTTCCCACGGAAATCGAGAACTTTCAGATCTGGCAAAAGCAGCAAGGAAAATGGTTACTGGTAGGACGACAAGCGTTCCGGCTCTGACTGTCGCATAAGCCGGTTTTCGGCCAACGCGTGGCCACTCCTCAGTCCCTTGCGGCAAGAATTAAGTGGGGTGTCAGGCAGTTGCAATGCTGGATCGCGAGCAAGCCCGCTCTCACACTGGATTGCCTGTGAACACATTATTTGTGCACGTCAGCGATCACATATGGGAGCGGGCTTGCTCGTCCGTCGCTACACCGCTAGACAGCAGTCTTGAACCCCTCCTCCCGTTGCAACGCCCGAGCCTGTGCGCCACGTTCCTACGATTTGCCCGGGAGCGAATGCGGTATGTCAGGCAGACCGCGTCAGTCGGATACACGACTGCTTCGCAGCCGAACGCAGCCTTCGGCAGCTGCTACAGATCGCGCTGGGAGCCAGGTAATCAGCCGTCAATCATCCTCATGCAATTTGATCCCGCGTTTATGCAGCAGATACGGTACCAACAGCACCAACAACGTCACCGCCAGGACCGACGCCGCAATCGGTTGTGTCACAAATATCATCCAGTCGCCCTGGCTGATGGATAAGGCGTTACGCAGTTGTTTTTCCGCCATTGGCCCCAGCAGCATGCCGACGATCACCGGGGCGACGGGGAAGTCGAAACGCCGCATTAACACCCCGGCCCAGCCAATGCCCAGCATCAGGAACAAGTCGAAGGATGAGTGGCGCATGCCGTACACGCCAATGGTGGCGAACACCAGGATCCCGGCGTTCAGGTACGGCCGAGGGATTTGCAAGAGTTTGACCCACAGCCCCACCAGCGGCAGGTTCAGCACCAGCAGGATGACGTTGCCGATGTACAAAGAGGCCACCAGGGTCCAGACCAACTCGCCCGAGGTCTGGAACAGCAGCGGCCCCGGTTGCAGGTTGTAGTTCTGGAACGCCGCCAACAGAATCGCCGCCGTGGCGGAGGTCGGTATGCCCAGGGTCAGCAGCGGCACCAGTGAGCCGGTGGCGCTGGCGTTGTTCGCCGCCTCGGGACCTGCGACGCCTTCGATGGCGCCCACGCCTTTGCTGGCGGCGAATTCTTTCGGGTACTTGCTGAGTTTGCGTTCGGTCGAATAGGACAGGAACGTCGGGATTTCCGCGCCACCGGCCGGAATCGATCCGAAGGGAAAACCGATCAAGGTGCCCCGTAGCCACGCCGGGACCGAGCGTTTCCAGTCGGCGCGGGTCATCCACAACGAGGTCAAGCGGTGTCGGCTGGCCGTTTCTTCCTTTTGGTAAAGCACGCCGTACAAGGCCTCACCGACGGCAAACAACCCCACCGCGACCAGCACCACTTCGATGCCATCGACCAGTTCGGGAACCCCCAAGGTGTAGCGGGCAATGCCTGACGTCGAGTCGAGGCCGATCAAACCGATGGTCAGCCCGATGCCCAATGAAGCAAAGCCGCGCAGCATCGACGCGCCGAGCACTGCCGACACGGTGGTGAAGGCCAGCACCAGAATCGCGAAATACTCCGCCGGCCCGAATTTCAGCGCCAGCGTCGCCACGAGGGGCGCAAACAACGTCAGCAAAATCGTCGCAATGGTGCCGGCCACGAACGAACCGATGGCGGCCGTTGCCAGCGCCGGGCCTGCCCGTCCGTTGCGGGCCATGAGGTTGCCTTCCAGGGCCGTGACCATGGAGGACGATTCTCCCGGGGTGTTGAGCAGGATCGAGGTGGTGGAGCCGCCAAACTGAGCGCCGTAATAGATGCCGGCGAACATGATCAGTGCCCCGGTCGGGTCGACCTTGGCGGTAATCGGCAGCAGCAAGGCGACGGTCAGCGCCGGGCCGATCCCCGGCAATACTCCGATTGCAGTGCCCAGCAGACAACCGATAAAACCCCACATCAGATTGATCGGCGTCAGCGCGCCAGCGAAGCCGACTGCCAGATTCGAGAGAATATCCACCTTGTCGACCTCCTTCGGCCTGGATCAGATCCAGGCGTTGATCAAGGGCGGAAGGGAAACCCCTAGCCCGGCGGTGAAAAGCCAGTAGATCGGCAGTGCCAGAGCGATGCCGATGGCCAGGTCCCGCGCCGGGCTGCGGCTGCCGAAGCCTCGCGCCGAACAGGCAAACAGCAATGCAGCAGCCAAGACGAAGCCGATGTAGGAAATGAGCAACGCCACGCCCAGCAGCCCTGCCGTAACCCAGGTCGCCCCGGATTTGCCGCCGGGCTCGGCCCCGGAAGTCTCATGATCATCGGCGAGGTTGCGAAAACCACCGGTGAGCGCCTGATAGCCCATCAACAGACCGACGGCGCCCAGAAATGCCGCCACGGCATAGGGATAGACGTAGGCCGGCATGATGACGAACCCCATCTCGGCGGGAAACCGCGAGGCGCCGACCGCCAATACCGCACTGATCACGACAATACCGACGCCAATCGCCAGTTGGGCCGGCCTTACGCTCCAGCGCCCGGCCATCTCAAAGCAGCCCGACCTTGACCAGCATCGCGCGCAGGCGTCCGTGCTCCTCATCGACGAATTTGCCGAAATCATCCCCGGTCAGAATACTCGGCGACCACGCATTGGTTTTTACGTTTTCCTGCCAGACGGCGCTTTTGGTGGCGGTCAGCACGGCTTCCGTCAGTGCCTTGCGCTGTTCAGGCGTCAGCCCCGCGGCGCCGTAAACACCCCGCCAGTTGCCGATCGTCACGTCGTAGCCAGACTCTTTGAGCGTCGGTGCATCGATGCCTTCAACGCGGTTGGGCGCGCCGACGGCCAGTAAGCGGAACTGTTTCGACTGCACATATTTGGCCAGCTCAGCGTAGCCGCCGGTGATCACCGTGATGTGCCCCCCCAGCACCGCGGCAACGACTTCGCCGCCACCGGCGAAGGCAACGTAATTGACCTTGTTGACGGGAATGTCCATTTTGCTCGCCAGTTCGGCGATGCCGATGTGGTCGATCGAACCCTTGGAGCCACCGCCCCATTTGATGCTGGACGGGTTGGCTTTGAAGTCCTTGAGCAAATCCTCCAGGTTTTTGTACGGCGAGTCGTCGCGTACGGCGATCACGTTGTATTCGGTAAACAGCCGGGCGATCGGGGTTACGTCCTTCAAGGTGATTTGCGGTTTGTTCTGCTCGATGGACGCGACCATGATCGCGCCGACCACGATCAGCGCATCGGGGTCGCCCTTGGTGGCGTTGGCAAATTGCGCCAACCCCAGGGTCCCGCCGGCACCACCCTTGTTCTCGAAGGTGGCGGCTTTGGCCGTTTGGGCCTCGACCATGGCTTTGCCCAGGACTCGCGCGGTCTGGTCATAACCGCCACCCACGGAACCTGGGGCCATGAACTTGACGGTGTCCAGGGCAAAAACGGGTGATGCGAGTGCTGCGGCGGTAATGAAAGCGGCGAGGTTGCTGCTGAATCGACGGGCCAGTGCAAACATGAGACGTCTCCGGATAGCCGTTCTTGTTGTTTTCGATCAGGGAGAGCCCCTGTTCGGTGAGCATTCGTCTGGAAACAAGCGTAGGTCATAGATGTGTTTGTTGACGGCCTTTGTGCTGATGCGCCGTTAATCAAAGACAGCACATCGACTCAATATCCGCATCGAAATCTACGCAACCATAGGACTTGTGAACCCATCCACAATCCACTCGCAAGGACATCATCATGGCCATCGCAAAAGCAGCACCTGGCAAAACCCTGCTGAACCCAACCGACCACACCCTGATCATGATCGATCACCAGTCGCAAATGTCCTTTGCGACCAAGTCGATCGATGCCGTCACCTTGCGCAATAACGCTGCACTGGTGGCCAAAGCAGCCCGGGGCTTCAACGTGTCGACCATCCTCACCACCGTTGCCGAGAAAAGCTTCTCCGGCCCGATCTTCGACGAAATCAAATCGGTGTTCCCGGAACACAAAGTGATCGACCGTACCAGCATGAACACCTGGGAAGACGAGCGCATTGCCGTTGAAGTCAACGCCATCGGCAAACAGAAAATCGTCCTGGCCGGTCTGTGGACCTCCGTGTGCATCGTTGGCCCGGCACTGTCGGCCCTCGACCAAGGCTTCGAGGTGTACTTCATCGCCGATGCCTGTGGCGATGTCTCCATCGAAGCCCATGAAATGGCCGTGCAGCGCATGATCCAGCTCGGTGCCCGCCCAATGACTTCGCTGCAATACCTGCTTGAACTGCAGCGCGACTGGGCACGCACCGAGACTTACGACGAGACGGTGAAAACCTCCATCGCCAACGGTGGTGCCTATGGTCTGGGCCTGATCTACGCCAAGACCATGTTCCATGCCTCTGAAGGCCATTGAGAATAAATAGCGACTCTTCGGAGTCGCTGTTTCAGGCGGGAGATCAATCATGTTTTCTATACAAACCCTCCCGCGCATTTCCGGTCGCAAGGACGTACCCAGGGCGTCCTTCTGGCTCTGCGTGTTTTTTGCCGGAACAGCCCTGGCGGATGAGGCACCGGATTCCGCGCAAGGATTTCTCGAGGGCGGGAAGCTTGAGGTGCTCAGTCGAAATTTCTTCCTCAACAGCGACTACCGCTCACCCCAGCCTTCGGGCAAGAACTACAAACAAGAGTGGGCTCAAGGCTTTATCGGCTCATTTGAATCCGGATTCACCCCCGGCACGCTAGGTTTCGGCGTCGACAGCCACGCTTTTATGGGGCTGAAGCTCGACGGCGGCAAAGGGCATTCGGGAACCGGGTTACTGCCGCTGGACAGTGACGGTCGCAGCGAAGACAACTATTCCAGTGCCGGTGGCGCGCTGAAAATCAGGGCCTCCCGAACCACCCTGGCCTTCGGTGAAATGACCGTGGAAACCCCGGTGTTCGACACCTCCGACAAACGCCTGCAACCGGAATACGCCACGGGCTTTCTGTTGAACAGCAACGAAATCGACAACATGAAACTGGTGGCTGGTCATTTCACGGCGTTCAAGAATCAGGACAACACGACAAGCAAGGGCAACTTTTATGGCTACGGCGCCAACACCGAAGCCGGTGGCATCACGTTTCTGGGCACCGACCTGTTCACACACAGTCCTGTCGGCGGCGCGTTGTACGCCTCCGAGCTGAGCGACACCTGGCGCCAGTATTACGCCAACCTGCACCTGAAACAGTCCGCCGTGTTCCTCGACGCCAACCTGTACCGGACGCAGGACACCGGCAAGGCACTGGCCGGTGCCATCGACAACACCGCCTACAGCCTCTCGGGCAAATACACCCTTGATGCCCATGCCTTCACCCTGGCCTGGCAACGCATCAATGGCGATACACCGTTCGACTTCGTCGGTGGCGACTCGATTTACCTGGCCAACTCGATCAAGTACGCCGACTTCAACGGCGCCCACGAACGTTCCTGGCAGGCACGCTACGACCTCGACCTCGGCGCTTATGGCATCCCCGGCCTGAGTTTCATGACGCGTTATGTCAGGGGCAGCGACATCGACGGCACCCGTGCGCCCAAGGGTGGAGCCTACAACCCGTTCGACCCGACCATCGGCGAGTACGTGCCTCAACAGGGCGATGGTGGGCGGCATTGGGAGCGCGACATCGACCTGCGCTACGTCGTGCAGTCAGGCTCCGCCAAGGGGTTGTCACTGCAACTGTCCCATGTGTCTCATCGGGCCAACACCGCTCAGGCGGGCGATGACATCGACAGGGTTTACGTCGTCATCCAGTACCCGCTGACCTTCGGGCACCTGTGATCGAGGTCACCATAGAAATGGCGGAAGGCAGCCGGAGTCGAACCTGCCCGGGAACGGATGCCGTCCCCAACCGGGTTTGAAGCCCGGCCGCGCCACCGGGCGCGATTGCCTTCCTTGAACTCAGACTGCGGCTTGTTGGGCCAGTGCATTGTCGAGTCGGATATGGCGTCGATCGCCAAAGCGGCGGGTCAGGCCGAGCCGGTCGAAGTACTCAAGAATCTGAATACTGCGCTTGCGCCCCAGGCCCACGGCATCGCGAAACCCGGCAACCTGGATCACCGGGTTATCGCTGGCCAGTTGCACCAGCATAGCCGCCAATCGGCGCACCAGCGTTTCGGTGTAAAACAGGTCACGGACCACTTGGTGCAGCAGCCCCAACCGCGCCATCTTGCGCAGCAGCAGGCGCACGGCAGCCTCGTCATGGCCAGTCGCTTTAGCCAGATCGCGCACCCACGGCGGATCGAAACCAGCCTGTTCGAACAATGGCTGCAATTGTTGCCAGAGGGTTTCGTCGTCCTCGCTCAAGCGCACCTGGTGATCGGGTAAATGCAGCCACGGGCCGCTGGCCGCAATTGCACCACTGGCCAGTAATTCGTCGAGCAGGCTGATAAAGGTCGACCGTTCCAACACGCTGCCGGCGAAGCGACGCAGGCGATCCCGGTCCGGTCCCATCTGGTCCGGTTCGAGTTGATGAAAGCGTGCGAGGTGTTCCAGCAGCGGCGCTTTCAGCGTTTCCCAACGCACCGCGCTGAACAACAATGGCCCCTGCCGCGTATCGATGAGGCGCACGTCATCGGGCAATTCCCAAGTCTCGCGCGGTCGATTGAATTGACGCTCCAGTCGCTGCGGATCGAGCCCGGTGTCGCTGTTGGCCAACAGCGCCGGCAGTGCCGCTTCCAGGCTATTGGTGGTGGACAGCGCTTGTAGCTGCGCCAATCGCTCGGGGCTGCGACGATGTCGGGCCGGGGCGAACGGGTCCAGCACTTGGCCACCGCCAAGGGTGCGTTGGGCGCTTTGGTCACGCAGGATCAAGCGGTCGCCCTTCACTGCCAACACCGGCGCATTGACCAGCAATTGCGCGAACATCTGCCCGCCCGGTGCCAGGCTTGCGCCTTCCAGCAAGGCCACCCGCCCCGTCACGTCCTGAGTTCCAAGATGCACATGCACCGGTTGAAAGTGTTCGAAGCTTCGCGCTTCGCTGGCCAACACCCTCAACTGGACATCCAGCCGCTGGGTTGGCGCATGCAGCCATTCGGCCACCAGCCAGTGGCCACGGTGGATCTGCTCCAGGGCCAGACGCTCGGCACTCAGGTTCAGCGCGACGCGCTGCCCGGCCATTGCGTTGTCAGCGGCCTGGTTTTGCGCATGCAGGCCACGCACTCGCACGGGTTTGCCCAGTGGACTCAACATCAGCGTATCGCCCACCGCCACCTGGCCGGACAACGCGGTGCCGGTCACCACGATACCGGCGCCGGCCACGCTGAAGGCCCGATCAATCGCCAAACGAAAACCGCCGCCGGCGCTGCGTTGAACAACCTCATGCTGTGCATCCAGCAAGACTTGGCGCAGTGTCTCGACGCCCTCGCCGGTCACACTCGATAGCGCGATTTGCGGCGCGTCGGCATAAGGTCCGGGCGCCAGTAAGGCTTCGATCTGCTCACGAACAGCCTGCACCCGGGAAGGATCAACCCGGTCGCACTTGCTGATTGCAATCAGTGCCCGAGGGATGCCCAGCAACTCGACAATCGCCAAGTGTTCACGGGTTTGCGGCATGACGCCGTCATCGGCCGCTACCACCAACAACACCAGATCAATCCCTTGAGCGCCGGCCAACATGTTGTGGGTGAAGCGCTCATGGCCGGGCACGTCGATAAAACCGGTCAGGGCGGTGTCCGGTTCCAGCGCCGCATAGACATAGCCCAGGTCGATGGTCATGCCGCGTTCGCGTTCTTCGCGGCGACGATCACCGGCCTGCCCGGTCAGAGCCTGGAGCAAGGAAGTCTTGCCGTGATCGATATGCCCCGCCGTGCCGACAATCACCCGTCCCGGCCCTCCTCCTGCAATTGATCGAGCTGGGCTAACCAGGCCGCTTCGTCATCGAGTTGACGCAAGTCGAGCCACAAGGCGTCGTCGTCAATGCGGCCGAGCACCGGAATGGGCAGTTGCCGCAACGCTGCCTCCAGCCCTAGCAACCGTCGCCCACGCAGGCGTTTCGAAACGTTTGGCCGCAGGCATAACGCGGCGCTGGGCAACCGGGCCACGGGTTGGCTGCCACTGCCGATCATGCCCAGTGCCGGCACCGCGCTGACGCTCCAGCCATCGCCCAACACCTGCGCCAATGACGGTTGCAAGCGTTCGGCCTGGGCGAGGATGTCGGCTTGGGGCCGGGTCAATAGACGCAGACTTGGCAGGCGTTCGGCCAATCGATCGGGATCGCGGTACAGCGCCAATACGGCTTCGAGGGCGGCCAGGGTCAGTTTGTCGACCCGCAAGGCACGCTTGAGCGGATTCTTCTTGATCCTGGCGATCAGGTCTTTGCGGCCGACGATCAATCCGGCCTGAGGCCCGCCAAGCAATTTATCGCCGCTGAAGGTGACGATGTCCGCGCCGTCGAGCAACGCCTGGCGCACCGTCGGTTCGGCGGGTAAACCCCAGCGAGTCAGGTCCAGCAGGCTGCCGCTGCCGAGGTCTTCGAGCAAGGGTAGTCCGTGGCGGTGAGCCAGCTGCGCCAATTCCGCCGTCGGCACTCTCGCGGTGAAGCCTTCGATACTGTAATTGCTCGCGTGTACGCGCATCAGCAGTCCACTGCGCGGGCCGATGGCGGCCTCGTAATCGCGCGCATGGGTGCGGTTGGTGGTGCCCACCTCATGCAACCGCACCCCGGCGCGGGCCATGATGTCGGGAATGCGAAACGCACCGCCGATTTCGATCAGCTCACCTCGGGAGATGATCCCTTCCTTGCGTGCACCCAGGCTGTTGAGCGTCAGCAACACAGCGGCGGCATTGTTGTTGACCACCGTCACCGCTTCGGCGCCGGTCAGTTCGCGGATCAAGCCTTCAATCAAATCGTCCCGGTCGCCGCGCTTGCCGCTGTGCAGGTCGAATTCCAGATTGAGCGGATAGCGCGCAGCCAGTTGCACCGCTTCAATGGCTTCTTCCGGCAACAACGCGCGACCGAGGTTGGTGTGCAGCACCGTGCCGGTGAGGTTGAACACCCGGCGGATCTGGCTGCGATGCTGAATCGCCAGACGCTCACCTGCCCTCCCCGCTAATACATCGGGGGCGATTTCAATGGCGGCGAGTTCACCGTTGTGCACCGGCTCGCGCAAGTCATCGAGCAATTGCCGCAGGCCGGCCAGCAGTGCGTCGCGCCCGTAACGTTCGGCCAGCGTTTGGCAGGCGGGATGGCGCAACAAGCTGTCGATGGAAGGCAGCCGCAAGGCTGGGCTGGCGGACGTTGCGCGCATCAGAGGCTCCCGGAAGCGAATGACCGTCGCGTCTGAGTGTAGCCTCTGGGATCGATAAGCTCAGTCGCCTCCGGGTGCGAGCATCAAGTTGGGCGCTGGCCGCTGGTAACCTTCCTGCTCCAGACGCATGTCCAGCATCAGGCTGGACAGGTCCGCCGACAGGGCTTCGGCTTCGGCGTCGTTTTCCAGGTAGATCAGTTTCAGGTAGCTGTTGCAGCCGGGACAGACCTCCGCCCGCAGCGGTGCCTGATTGGCGGCGTGGCGATCATCCTCGAAGCTGACGTATTCAAGCCCCTTGCTCTGTTCGCAATACACGCATTTGACCCGCACCACATGCCATTCGCAGGCGCACAGCGAGCACACCAGATAACGCAAACCGTTGTATTTGCCGCGATGACGAATCACCCCGGCCATCGCCGGTGAACCGCAGGATGGGCATTGGCTGAGGCTGTCGCCGCGCGTCAGTTCAAGGTTGGGCGTGCTCAGCAGCCAATAACTCCAGGCCACTTGCAGCGCGGCGCCGAGAAACGGCACCAGTGCTGCCGGCAGCATTGAGTACTGGCCGCTGACCAAGGCAATCGCCCACGCCTTGAGCAGCCCAGGGTTCGCGCTGCGCAACGTCGCCACGGCGTTTTCTACTGCAGCGTGTGGCGAAGGCTGATAGCGCTGCAACAAGGCCTCGAGATAGGGCAGCCAAACGTTTTCGCGCACCAGGCTGTCGGCAGCGAACGGCGGCAAGCCATGTTCTACGCACAATCGCAGGCGTTCGGGGTTGGGCATGGTCGCCACGGGCGGATCGTCCATCAGCTGCTGCTGGACATGACACAACCCCGCGATCAAACGCAGATAGTCCGCCATGGGATGGCCGTCAGCCAAACGTTCCAGGCGCAACGCGCGCAGGGTGAACAGGTTGTTCGGCGGCAGGTACAAAAACGGCGGTGAACTCGCCGCCGCTTCTATTTGCCCAGGTTCGAGGATCGTGGCCAAGGGATCATCCTTTTTTGCTGATCGGTCGTTCTGGCGTTTCGTCACCGGTCACTTCGCGGTACCAGAGCCCATGGTGTTTTCTCGCCCAGGCGCGGCTGACACGGCCATGTACCATGGCGTCGACCGAGCCGCGAATCCAGATACCCGCGTAGACATGGACGATGATGCTCAACACCAGAATGAATCCCGCCAATGCATGCAGCAGCATCGCCCAGCGAATGCTGGTGATGCCGAAGTACGCACTGAACCAGGCGCGCCAGATCACCAACCCGCTGAACAGCAGCACTAGCATGCAGATCAGCAATACCCAGAACAGCAGCTTCTGCCCCGGGTTGTATTTGCCGATCGGCGGCACGCCCTCCTCCTCGTTACGGATCACATGCCCGACTCGCCTGAGCCACAGCCGGTCGTTGGTGATGAAGTAGTTCGCCCGCCAGAAACTGCACACCAGGCCGAGGAACAGCACAAACATCGTCAGGCCCAGGTACGGATGCAGAATGCGCGTCCACGGTCCGCCGCCAAACAGGTTGCTGAGCCAGAACAAGCCCGGATGAAACAAGGCCAGCCCCGACAGCGCGGCCATCAGAAACACAATCGCCACCAGCCAGTGGTTGGTGCGCTGGTTGACGGTGTAGCGCACGATCGGTTTGTCGTTCATGGCCTGTCCTCCCCGCCGGGTTTGCTTGGATCGAAGGTGTGTACCGACGGATCGAACTCATGCACGGCAGGGTCGACGGTGGTCGGATGTTCGTCCTCCTCGACCAGTTGTGGTCCGACGCGCACGTAGTGGAAGAACCCGGCCAACACCGCCGCGCCCATGGCCAGCAGCGCCAGGGGTTTGCTCAGGCCTTTCCACAGGTCCACCAGCGGACTGATCGCCGGGTGATCCGGCAAACCGGCATACAACTTGGGCGTATCGGCGTGGTGCAACACATACATGACGTGGGTGCCGCCGACGCCCGCGGGGTCATACAAACCGGCGTTGTCGAAGCCGCGGCTCTTGAGGTCGACGATGCGTTCGGCGGCGTGTTCCTTCATATCTTCCTTGCTGCCGAACACGATGGCGCCAGTCGGGCAGGTTTTCACGCAGGCCGGTTCCAGCCCCACCGCTACCCGGTCCGAACACAGCGTGCATTTATAGGCCTTGTGGTCCTTTTGCGAGATGCGCGGAATGTTGAATGGGCAACCGGTGATGCAATAGCCGCAGCCGATGCAGTGGTCCTGATCGAAGTCGACGATGCCGTTGGCGTGTTTGATGATCGCGCCGGGGCTCGGGCATGCCGCCAGGCAGCCGGGCTCGGCGCAGTGCATGCAGCCGTCCTTGCGGATCAGCCATTCGAGGTTGCCGGCGTCGGTTTCATGCTCGGTGAAGCGCATCAGGGTCCAGGTGTCTGCGCTGAGGTCGTGCGGGTTGTCGTAGGTGCCCAGGTTGTGACCGACGTCGTCACGTAGCTCGTTCCATTCCGAGCAGGCGACCTGGCAAGCCTTGCAGCCGATGCATTTGGTGGTGTCGATCAGCTTGGCCACTTCCCCTTGGGTACGCACCGAGGGCGGCACGGTGGTGGTGGCCGAACGGGCGATGATGTCTTGGCTGGCCATTTAGATTTTCTCCACGTTGACCAGGAATGACTTGGATTCCGGGGTCTGTGTGTTGCCATCGCCGAGGAACGGCACCAGGGTGTTGGTCAGGTAACCGTGGCGAGTGGCGCCGGTGAAGCCCCAGTGCAACGGGATACCGATCTGGTGCACCACTTGATTGTTGACCTGCAGCGGACGAATCCGCTTGGTCACCACCGCCACTGCTTCGATATGTCCGCGCTTGGAACTGACCCGCACCCGGTCGCCGGCGGCAATCCCCTTCTCCTTGGCCAGCGCCTCGCCGATTTCGACGAACTGCTCGGGCTGGGTCACGGCGTTGATCGGGCAATGCTTGGTCCAGAAGTGGAAATGTTCGGTCAGCCGGTAGCTGGTCGCTGCATAAGGGAAATCCTTGGCCTGGCCCAGGGTGTCCCAGACCGAATCGAAAATCCGCCCGGCCGGGTTGCTGGTCGCCTGTTTGTTGTTGGGGTGCATCGGGTTGATGCCGATGGGCGTCTCGAACGGTTCATAGTGTTCGGGGAATGGCCCTTCATTCATCTTGTCGAGGGCGAAGAACCGCGCCACGCCTTCGGGGTTCATGATGAACGGGTTCATCCCGGCTTCCGGCGGCACATCGACCTTGTAGTCGGGCACGTCGGTGCCGGTCCAGACCTTGCCGTTCCACCACACCAGCCGTTTTTTCGCATCCCACGGTTTGCCTTGGGGGTCGCAAGAGGCGCGGTTGTAGAGAATCCGTCGGTTCGCCGGCCAGGCCCAGGCCCAGCCGAGGTTCTGCTTCATGCCATAAGGATCACTGTTGTCACGACGGGCCATGTTGTTGCCCTGCTCGGTCCAACTGCCGCAGAAGATCCAGCAACCGGAGGCCGTGCTGCCATCGTCCTTGAGTTGGGCGAAACCGGACAGCTGCTGACCGGCCTTGACCACCGCGCCCGAAGCGTCGGTGACATCGGCGATGGCGTAGCCGTTGAATTCCCGGGCCAGTTCTTCCGGCGTCGGGTCATCGGGGATCTTGTACGGCCAGTCGAGCTTGAGGATCGGCTCGGCCCAGGCGCCACCATTGGCCTGATAGCGCTGACGCAGGCGCATGAACAGCTCGGCCATGATTTTCACGTCGGTGCGCGCCTGTCCCGGGCCGTCGGCCCCCTTCCAGTGCCATTGCAGCCAGCGGCCGCTGTTGACCAGCGAGCCGTTTTCTTCGGCGAAACAAGTGGTGGGCAGGCGGATGACTTCGGTCTGGATGTCGGCCGTTTGCACATCGTTGTAAGGCCCGACGCTGCGCCAGAACTCCGAGGTCTCGGTGGCCAGCGGGTCCATCACCACCAGCCACTTGAGTTTGGCCAGTGCCTTCATCACCCGGTTCTTGTCCGGCAAGGCGGCAATCGGGTTGAAGCCTTGGCACATGTAGCCGTTGACCTGGCCCTTGCCCATCATGTCGAACATTTTCAGGATGTCGTAGCCGGGAATATCCAGTTTCGGCAGCCAGTCGTAACCCCAGTGATTCTCGGCGGTGGCATTGGCGCCGTACCAGGCTTTCATCAGGCTGACGTGAAACTTGCCGTAGTTCTGCCAGTAGGACATCTGCCCGGGACGCAGCGGTTTGAGTGCGCGTTTGGCGATGTAGGCGTTGTAGTCCTGTTCGGCTTCGGACGGCAGGGTCAGGTAACCGGGCAACAGGTTAGACAGCAAGCCGAGGTCGGTCAGGCCCTGGATATTGGAGTGCCCGCGCAGGGCGTTGACGCCACCGCCGGGCATGCCGATGTTGCCCAGCAGCAGTTGCACCATCGCCGCGCTGCGGATCATCTGCGAGCCGATCGAGTGCTGGGTCCAGCCCAGGGCATAGAGAATCGTCATGGTCTTGCCCGGTTGCGAGCACGTGGCGATCTCTTCCCAGATTTTCTTCATCGCCTCGGTGGGCATGCCACAGACCTGACTGGCCAGCTCCAGGGTGTAGCGGCTGTAATGCTGCTTCATCAATTGATAGACGCAGTGTGGGTCCTGCAAGGTCGGGTCGACTTTGGCAAAGCCGTCCTCGCCGATCTCATACCCCCAGCCGGACTTGTCGGTGTAGCTGCGCTTGCTCGCGTCGTAACCGCTGAACACGCCGTCCTCGAAACCGTAGCCGGCCTTGACGATGAACGACACGTCCGTATAGGCCCGCACGTATTCGTGCTGGATCTTGTCTTCGGTCAACAGGTAATTGATCAGCCCGCCCATGAAGGCGATGTCGGTGCCGGTGCGGATCGGTGCGTAATAGTCCGCTACCGAGGCCGTACGGGTGAAACGCGGGTCGACCACAATCAGCCGCGCCTTGTTGTGGGCTTTGGCTTCGGTCACCCATTTGAAACCGCAAGGGTGTGCTTCTGCTGCGTTGCCGCCCATCACCAGAACCAGATTCGCGTTGGCGATATCGGTCCAGTGGTTGGTCATGGCACCACGGCCATACGTCGGGGCAAGACTTGCCACCGTCGGGCCATGTCAGACACGTGCCTGGTTATCGAACCCCAGCATGCCCAGACTGCGAATGACCTTGTGGGTGATGTAACCCGCTTCGTTGGACGAGGCCGAGGCCGCGAGGAAACCGGTGGTCAGCCAGCGGTTCACCGTTTGCCCCTGGGCGTTCTTCTCGATGAAGTTGGCATCACGGTCGGCCTTCATCAGGTCGGCGATACGGTCCAGCGCTTCATCCCAGGAGATCCGCGTCCACTCCTTGGTGCCGGGCTTGCGCACTTGAGGGTATTGCAGACGGCTGGGGCTGTGAATGAAGTCGAGCAGGCCTGCGCCTTTTGGGCAGAGGGTGCCGCGATTGACCGGGTGGTCGGCATCGCCTTCGATGTGAATGATGCTCTGGGCGACATTCTTCGCATTGTCGCCCTGGCTGTACATGATCAAGCCGCAGCCGACCGAGCAGTACGGGCAGGTGTTGCGGGTTTCATGGGTATGGGCGAGCTTGAAATGACGCACTTGTTCGGCGAAGGCTGGCGTCGGGGCCATGCCCAGCGCGCCAAGGGTGGATCCTGCAAGGCCGAGACCAGCGACCTTGAAGAACTGACGACGGTTGAGGTCCATCGTGCACTCCTGATCAGGTGGAAACCCGGTGCGTTGGCCGGGTTTTTCTGGACGATCACGGTGACGGCAACGGAACTACCGCCAATTAGAACTTTAGACAATGTTGTGCTTTGCGGTCTGAAAACCGACCGTCGGCGGCTTGCCGGTCATGCTCCGTTGCACAACTCGCCAGCGGTGAAGGTTGGCGCTTATCATGGCCGCCGGATTACCCCCTCTGCCTTTTATGAGACTGAGCATGACTTTCGATTTTGATCAGGTGTTCGACCGCCATGGCACCGGCAGTACCAAGTGGAGCCGCTACCCGGCCGACGTGTTGCCGATGTGGGTCGCCGACATGGACTTCGCCGCGCCGCCGGCGATCATTCAGGCCCTGCAAAAACGCCTGGAACACCCGATGCTCGGTTACAGCGTGGCTCAGGATGACTTGCGTGACGCCATCGTCGCCGACCTGTGGAACAAGTACGCCTGGCGTGTGCAGCCCCATGAACTGGTGTTCCTGCCGGGTATCGAATCAGGCTTCAACATGGCCCTGCATGCACTGGTTCAGCCGCAACAGAACGTGGTCGTGCAAACGCCGAACTATCCGCCGCTGCGCCATGCGCCGGGCCACTGGCAGCTGAACAAGGTCGAACTGGACTTCGACGCGCTGGCCGATGGCACGTACGCCACGCCTCTCGATGCCCTGCGCCAGGCCCTGCAAGGGGGCGGCGCGTTGCTGCTGAGCAACCCGCATAACCCGTTGGGCAAGGTTTTCCCCCGGGAAGAACTGCAAGCGGTCGCCGACATCTGCCTGGAACAGGACGCCTGGATCATCTCCGACGAGATCCATTCCGAACTGTGCTTCGACGGGCGCGTGCACATTCCAACCGCCTCGCTCAGCCCGCAGATCGCCAAGCGCACCATCACCCTGATGTCAGCGAGCAAGGCCTACAACATCGCTGGCCTGAAGACTGCGTTCATGATCATTCAAGACGCAGCGCTGCTCCATCGCGTCAACCATGCCCGCTGCGGCATGGTCGACAGCGTCAACCCGCTGGGCCTGGAAGCCACCCGCGTCGCCTACAGCGAAGGCCATCCATGGCTGACCGAACTCATGGCCTACCTGCAAAGCAATCGGGACTATCTGGTGGAAGCAGTTCGCACGCGGCTGCCGGGCGTGACCATGAACGTGCCCCAGGGCACTTATCTGGCGTGGCTCGATTGCACGGCACTGGGGCTGGACAACCCGCAGCAATTCTTCCTCGAACAGGCCAAAGTCGGACTGAGCGCCGGGCTGGATTTCGGCGATCACGCCCAGCAATTCGTGCGTCTGAACTTCGGCTGCCCACGGGCGTTGCTGGAAGAAGGGATTGCGCGGATGGAGCGTAGTTTGCGCAACCGCTGACTCGTGCGGTAACACGGATGAACTGTAGGAGCTGAGCTCCTACAGGGCGGATTATCGGTATACGTATTTGACGATGTAGGCGTACAGCTCGTTGTAGACGAAGTTCGGGACATAGCGGGCATGAGTCCGGGACTTATGCAACGCCACATGACACTCTTTGACCATTTCGTCTCGGTCGGTCATCGCGAAGACATGCTTGTCGATGATGCCGGAATAGACGCCGTGCGAAAAATGCGTGTTGAGTGTCGTCGAATCGATCGTTCCGTTGGCGGCCTTGGTGTAGGTGCTCTGAGCGCGCAAGACACGGTCTTTCAAACCACCAAACCCACGCTCGTACAAGATGATTTGCGAGCCGCTGATCGCCTTTGCGGCTGTCTCGAAGGCCGGGATGATCGCTTGTGCATATATCATGCTGGCCTCCAGCCTTGATGCCGGGAGAAATCTTTCCATTTCCTGATCTTCCAGGCTTTTCAGTGCTCTTTTGATGCTCGATACATGAGCGAACTCCTGATTGCAGGCGACGATGTGAGTTTCGAACTGGTAGCCGGCAGCCGTCGCCGTCGGTGGGAAAGCCGCGAAATCGATGCTGTCGAATGCACATTCCATGATGATGTTGTATTTGTTTTTAAACGCCTCGGTGAAGATCTTCGTGCTCACATCCCGGACAAAAGCCTCCGTATGTTCATAAGCGTGCAGGACACCGAGTTTGATCATTTCTGCGTATTGAGGGTGTTTTTTTCGGTATTCGGGCAAGTACAGCCGGACATAATTGGCATAGCGCTTGGTGGGCAAAAGGCTTTTTTCCAGCAAATAGGTTTTACCCGAGCCCTGTACCCCCGCGACAATCAGCATTTTGGGGAGTGTTTCGACGGTGATGCCACTGAATAATGTGGTGGTGATTTCAGTGAACGCTGCGGTGACTTGTTCTGGGGTGTAAGCGTAATTCGGTGCTACTGACATACCTTGATTTCCTTATCAAAGATTCGCTTGAAAGTGATTGCCTGCCCTTTGAATAAAGCGGTGTTTCGTTGTTTGTTCAAATGAGCGTGTCTTTCAAGATATGTCACTGTTTTACAAGGTAAAAACTCCTACAAGCCAGAAGGAAAATGCGTCAGCTCAACGGACCACCAACGCGGCAGTAATTGCTTGACCTTACTCTCGCCAAACCGGTCGTCGATCAGCATCACCACCCCTTGGTCCTCCCGTGTACGGATCACCCGCCCCGCCGCCTGCACCACTTTCTGCACACCGGGAAACAGGTAGGTGTAGTCATAACCGGCACCGAAAATCGCCGCCATGCGCTGTTTCAGCTGTTCGTTGACGGGATTGAGCTGCGCGAGCCCCAGGGTGGCGATGAAGGCGCCAATCAAGCGGGCGCCGGGCAAATCGATGCCTTCACCGAACGCGCCACCCAGCACCGCAAACCCGATGCCCTGCCCGTCGGCGGTGAATTGGTCGAGAAAGTCCTGACGCTGTGCTTCTCCCATGCCCCGGGACTGCGACCACAGCGTGATCTGCGGATACCGCTCGGCCAGCAACTGCGCCACTTGCTGCAAATAATCGAAACTGCTGAAAAACGCCAGGTAGTTGCCGGGCCGTTGGCTGAACTGTTTGGCGATCAGCTCGACGATGGGCGCAAGGGACGCCTGACGGTGGACGAACCGCGTGGATATCTGGCTGACGATGCGCACTTGCAGCTGATCGGCGTGAAATGGCGATTCCACATCGATCCATACCGTATTCGCCGGGGTGCCCAGCAAGTCGGCGTAGTAATGCCGAGGGCTCAGGGTCGCGGAAAACAGCACCGTGCTGCGCGCTGCAGTCAGGCGCGGGCGGATGAAACCGGCGGGTACCACATTGCGCAGGCACAGCTGCGACAGATTGCGCTTGCGCTCAAGGTCACGCTTGCTGATGTCGAATAGAAAATGCTCATCGAACAATTCAGCCACGCGGCCGAATTGCAGCATGTCGAAGTAAAAATTCTGCAACCCGCTGTCCAGGCCCTGAGGGTGATCATTCAGGTAGTCGCCGATGCTCGCACAGCATAACGACAACGCCTGAAGCAGTTTTTCCGGCGCTTTGTCGTACGCCTGATAGGGGCCGAGTTGCTGATCGTGCAAGGCATTCCATTCACGATTGACTCGCTGCAAGGATCTCTTCAGCGCCTCGGGGGCGGTTTTTCGTACGCCGCTCAAAGTCGCCTGGTCGAGGCTGGCGCTGTACATTTGCCGGCCGCGCTCCACCAGGTTGTGGGCCTCGTCCACCAGCACCGCGACGTTCCAGTTATTGGCCTGGGCCAGCCCGAACAACAACGCGCTGAAGTCGAAATAGTAGTTGTAGTCGGCGACCACCACGTCCGCCCAGCTGGCCATCTCCTGGCTCAAGTAATAAGGACAAACCTCGTGCTGCAGGGCAACCTCGCGCAAGGCACTCTGGTTCAACAGGCTCAATTGACTGGCGGCCTGACGCGCGTCCGGCAGACGATCATAAAAACCCTGCGCCAACGGGCAGGATTCGCCATGACAGGCCTTGTCCGGGTGCTCGCAAGCCTTGTCCCGGGCGATCATCTCGAGGACTCGCAACGGTTGCGTATCGGCGCTGTCGAGGATCACCTGAGCGGCGTCCAGCGCCAATTTGCGCCCCGGGGTTTTCGCCGTGAGGAAAAACACCTTGTCCAACTGCTGCGGCGCCAGGGCCTTGAGCATCGGGAACAGCGTGCCGATGGTCTTGCCGATACCGGTCGGTGCCTGGGCCATCAGGCAGCGGCCAGTGCTGACCGCCTTGAACACCGACTCGGCCAGATGCCGTTGGCCGGGGCGAAAATCGGCATGGGGGAAGCCCAGCTGTTGAGCCGCCAGATTGCGCCCTTCGCGATGGGCCATTTCCTGCTCGGCCCAGTGCAGGAACAATCCGCAGTGGTGCTCGAAGAACAGCTGCAAGTTGGCGGCGCTGAAGGTCTCGACCAGACGGGTTTCCTTCTCGCTGACGATGTCGAAGTACACCAGGGCCAGGTCGATCTGCGCCAAATCCAGTTTCTGACACATCAACCAGCCATAGACTTTCGCCTGCGCCCAGTGCAACTGCCGGTGGTTGGCCGGTTGCTTACTCAAGTCGCCACGGTAGGTTTTCACTTCTTCGAGGCAGTTTTGCCCCGGATCGTAGCCGTCCGCCCGGCCTTTCACGCTCAAGGTTCGATACTGGCCCTCAAGTGCGACCTCGTTCTGGTAACCCTCGCTGCGTCGTGACGCCACGGTGCGATGGCCGACAATGCCTTCCAGCGCGGTTGGCGACGGGGTGAAGCGCAGGTCGAGGTCGCCGACCTTGGCGGTGAATTCACACAACGCCCGCACCGCGATGCTGTAGCTCAAGCGCCCTGCTCCACCCATTGCACGTAGCAAACGGCAATCGGCATCTGGTGCTCATGACAGAACTCCAACCAACGTACCTGATTGTCTTGCAGGCGATCGCCGGGGCCTTTGACTTCAATCATTCGGTAGGTCTTGTGTTGCGGCCAAAACTGGATAAGGTCCGGCATGCCGGCGCGGTTGGCCTTGATGTCGAGCAGCAGTCGATTGAACCAGTGCTTGAGGTGTTCGGCGGGCAGACAGTCGAGCGCCTGCTCCAGCAGCTCCTCGCTCAGCGCGCCCCAGAATACGAACGGCGACTGCACGCCCCACTTGGCGTTGTAACGCTCGCGGATGGTCTGGGCGTAACGCCCATCATCGAGTTCGCCGAGGCAGGCCTGGAACAGCTCCGCGCGCCGCGCATGAAAGTCTTCGTTGTGCAGGTCCACCGGCCCGCGCTGGAACGGGTGAAAAAACGCGCCCGGCAACGGGGCGAAGATCGCCGGCCAGCACAGCAACCCGAACAGTGAGTTGATCAGGCTGTTCTCGACGTAATGCACCGGTGCCGACTCGTCCGCCAGATGCGCCTGAACGTAATACTCCACCGACAATGCCGGGTCGTGCCTGGGCAATTGCAGGTCCAGGCGCTGCATGGCCCGCGGGGCTGGCCGCTTGATCGGCGGCCCGCCCAGTTTGCGCCGCAGCCTGGGCAGCACACGCAATAAATGCTGATGTTCGGTGGCGCTTTCCGGGGTTTGCTCGGCTTGGCTCGCCAAATCCATGGCTAGTTGAAATTCACCACAGCGCTCCAGCACGCGAATTAGCCGCAAACGTGCGCCGGGATAGGCGCAATCGCGGTAGAGGCCCAGGGCGGTGGAAAAATCCGCGATACGCTCGCAGTGCTGAGCGATCTGGAACAGCAGCTTGGCCCGACGTCTTTGCAGCCAGGGATTGGCGAGTTCCAGCCTGTTGATCTGCTCGACAACCACCGCCACCTCTTCACCGGCCTCGAAATGCTGCTGACAGCTGTGCAGGAACAGGCAGGCGTCGACGTCTTCGCGACTGCGCAAGCCGCGGGACTCGGCGCAAAACTCGACTTTCTCGTAGGTGTAGATGCCGAGGTCAGCCAGAACGAATTCCGACCAGTCCTGGTAAAGATTGCCGAAGAACATCAGGCGCAACCGGTCGCACAGGCCCATGACGGTCAGGCTGAACAGTCGGTCATCCAGTGCCGGGCACCACTGGGCAAAACTTTGCGCTTCAGGAAACTGCTCGCTCAGGGCTGGCAGCCAATCGCTCTTTTTGCCTTTCGGTTGATCGATGGCGTCGCCAAAACACTGGAGAATCTCGGCCTTGAGCAGCAGCTCGAATACCTCCTCGACAGGCAGCGGCAACTGCTCGTCGATCCAGCCCAGGGCCAGGAGCGGTGCCGCGGCACTGGCGATGTCGCCGATTTCGACGTAACTCAGTTTGCCGGCCCTGAAATGCACGCCCTTGCGCATCACCAATCTGACCAACAAAGCCTGGGACTCGCGGGGCAGTCGATTGAAGTCGCGGATGAAGTCCTGCTCTTCGATGCTGAGTACATCGGCATAACGATGCTCAAGCCAATCAAGCACTTGCATGAAGTTGTTCAAGTAATAGAACGGGTCATCGAGCGGATTTACAATCACGGGCAATCGGGCCATGGCAAGCGAATACTGGTTATGCGTACAGATACCAGCTATGCCCCACCCGGTGCAAACGGAAAAGGATAAGTGGCGACGCTATCGGGCAATTTTCGGGTGACCATCGAACTTTCTGCCATTCCATCGCACCAACCGCGTTAGAAGCACAGTGAGGATTGATCTCGAATGAGGCGTTCGCATTGTTTTTATTGAGTGATGGAGGTGTGTATGAATATCAAGACTCTGGGTTTGCCCCTGGTGGTAGCGGCCCTTCTGGCCCTGACCGGTTGCTCGACGCCAACGGTCGTGACCCTGCAGAACGGCACCCAGTATTTGACCAAGGACATGCCGAACACCAAGGGCAAGGATGGCTTCTTCGAGTTCGAAGATATTTCCGGGGCGAAAGTGAAAGTCCGCGCCGATGACGTGGCCACGATTCGCAAGGAAGACTGATCCCTTGCGTTCGGCCGTAGCAGCTGTCGAGCCTGCGAGGCTGCGATCGGCGACGAAGTCGTCGTAAATCCTGTCCACGGTTTAGCTGAAACACCGCAGTGCCTGATTTCACGACTGCTGCGCAGCCGAACGCAGTCTCGCAGGCTCGACAGCTCTACACAAAGAGTGCGTCGCAGGCTTTAAAGCGCTTGCGCGATCGCCTTGCCGACCTCCTGAGTCGAGCCCTGCCCGCCCAGGTCCGGGGTGATTGGCCCTTCTGCAATCACCCGTTCGATCGCCTGCAGAATCCCGTCGTGCGCGGCGCGATAACGCTCATCGCCATTGCCCAGAAAATCCAGCATCAACGCACCGGACCAGATCATCGCGATCGGGTTGGCGATGTTGCGCCCATAGATGTCCGGGGCCGAGCCGTGCACCGGTTCGAACAGCGATGGAAAACGCCGCTCGGGATCGAGGTTGGCCGACGGTGCAATGCCAATGGTGCCAGTGCAAGCCGGGCCGAGGTCGGACAGAATGTCGCCGAACAGGTTCGACGCCACCACCACATCAAACCGGTCCGGTTGCAGTACAAAACGCGCGCACAGGATGTCGATGTGCTGTTTGTCCCAAGTGATGTCCGGGTACTGCGCGGCCATCAATGCCGTGCGTTCGTCCCAGTAAGGCATGCTGATGGAAATCCCGTTGGACTTGGTTGCCGCCGTCAGGCGTTTGCGCGGTCGGGTCTGGGCCAGGTCGAAGGCGAACTTGAGAATCCGGTCTACACCGCGTCGGGTGAACACCGACTCTTGCAGCACGAACTCATGTTCGGTGCCTTCGAACATCTTGCCGCCGACCGAGGAATACTCGCCTTCGGTGTTCTCGCGGATCACCACGAAATCGATGTCCCCCGGTTTGCGCCCGGCCAGCGGGCACGGCACGCCGGGAAACAGACGTACCGGGCGAATGTTCACGTATTGGTCGAAGTCGCGACGAAATTTCAGCAGTGAGCCCCACAAAGAAATGTGGTCCGGCACCTTGTCCGGCCAGCCGACGGCGCCAAAGTAGATCGCATCGAACCCCTTGAGCTGGTCGAACCAATCGTCGGGCATCATTTGCCCGTGTTCCAGGTAGTAATCGCAGTGAGCCCAGTCGAGCACTTCGATGCTCAGCTCCAACTGCCACTTCTTCGCGGCTTGCTCCAGTACCCGCAACCCTTCCGGCAGGACTTCCTTGCCGATGCCATCGCCGGCAATCGCGGCGATTCTGAATGGTTTACTCATCAATCATGCCTCGCAAAATGGCTGTGCAATCGTTGCCGGGTTACAGCCCACCGATATGGAAGGCTTTGACTTCTAGGTATTCATCCAGCCCGTACTTGCTGCCTTCACGGCCCAGCCCAGACTGCTTGATGCCGCCGAACGGCGCGACTTCCATGGAAATGAGCCCGGTGTTTAGGCCGACCATGCCGAACTCCAGCGCCTCGCCGAACCGCCAGGAACGGCGTAAATCCTGAGTGAAATAGTAGGCCCCCAGACCAAAAGGCGTGGCATTGGCCAAGGCCAGCGCTTCGGCCTCAGAGGTAAACCGCATCAACGGCGCCACCGGGCCGAAGGTTTCTTCGTTGGCCAGCAGCATGCCGGCGTGGGTGTCGCCAAGGACGGTCGGCTGAACGAACTGGTTGTCGCCTTCAGGAATGCCGCCGCAGAGCAAACGCGCGCCCAGGCTCAGGGCATCGTCGATGTGCCGGGCGACCTTGCTCACCGCCGCCGGGTTGATCAGCGGGCCGATGGTCACGTCGGCGTCCAGGCCATTGCCGACCTTGAGTTTGCCCACCTCCTCCACCAGTCGCTGGGCGAAACGTTCGTAGATGCCGTCCTGCACCAGAATGCGGTTGGCGCAGACGCAGGTCTGCCCGGCGTTGCGAAATTTGCTGAGCATGATCCCGGTTACCGCCTGCTCCAGGTCGGCGTCGTCGAACACAATGAACGGCGCGTTGCCGCCCAGTTCCAGGCTCAAGCGCTTGATGTGCTCAGCGCTCTGACGCATCAGCAGCCGACCGACCGCAGTGGAGCCGGTGAAGGAGATCTTGCGCACCGTCGGATTGCCGGTCAGTTCTTCGCCGATGCCGGCGGGCATGCCGGTCAGCACGTTGAACACCCCGGCCGGAATGCCGACGCGTTCGGCGAGTACCGCCAGGGCCAGGGCCGACAGCGGGGTCAAGTCCGAGGGTTTTACGATGATCGGGCACCCGGCGGCCAGGGCCGGCGCGCACTTGCGGGTAATCATCGCGTTGGGGAAATTCCATGGGGTGATCGCGGCACACACGCCGACCGGTTGCTTGAGGGTCAACAGGCGGCGGTCGCCGCTGGGGGCCGGCATGGTTTCGCCATAAACCCGGCGGGCCTCTTCGGCGAACCATTTGACGAACCCGGCACCGTAGCGGATTTCACCCTTGGCTTCGTTCAGCGGTTTGCCCTGCTCGCAGGTCATGATCAAGGCGAGGTCGTCGAGGTTGTCGATCATCGCCTGGTACCAGCGCTCCAACAGCGCCGCCCGTTCTGCCGCCGGGCGTGCGCGCCACGCCGGCCAAGCCCGCTCGGCAGCTTCGATGGCGCGTCGGGTTTCTGCGCCCAGCATGGCAGGCACCCGGGCAAGCAACTGGCCGGTGGCCGGGTCGATGACGTCCAGGGTCGCGGCGTTATCGGCGCCGATCCACTGCCCGTCCACATAAGCGAGTTCTGCCAGAAGGCTGGGGTCTTTCAAACGATTCTTGAGCATGGTCGAGTCCTGATCCGAGACATTTCCAGTCTAGGGAGGTGCCACGGACAAGGATGCTGAAAGCGTTTGATGGGCAGTGTTGGATGCTGAAATTCGCGGTGGGACGGCAGGCTCTACCGGCAAGCAGAAATCAAAAGATCTTGACGATCTCAAAGTTTCAGGGAGCCCAGCAATCCCTCCAGAAACCGCTCCCCAGCCTGCATCTGGCTGATCTCGATGAACTCGTCCGGCTTGTGCGCCTGTTCGATCGAGCCCGGGCCGCAGACCACTACCGGTACATCCAGACGCTGCTTGAACAACCCGCCCTCGGTGCCGAACGAGACTTTGGCGGTGCCGGTGTCCGGTGCGGCGAAGTTTTTCAGGAAGCGCACCGCTTCAACGCTCGGGTGGGTATCGAGGCCCGGATAGACGTTGAGGGTTTCGATCTCGATGTCTGCCACGCTGGACAACTTTTTCGCCTCGCGCACGATCACTTCTGCACGCTCGCGCATCTGCTCCAGGAACTGATCCAGATCGTCCGCCGGCAAGTTACGTACCTCGAAATCCAGGGTGCACAGGTTCGGCACGATGTTCAGCGCCTTGCCGCCGACAATCTGCCCGACGTGCACGGTGCTGTAAGGCACGTCGTAATCGGCATCCTGTGCGCCCTGCTCTTGCAGTTGCTGCTGGCTCTGACGCAGAGCCGCGATGAAATCGCAGGCCACGTGAATCGCATTGACCGAACGCGGTGCCAACGAGGAGTGCGCTTCCAGGCCACGGCAGTAAGTGCGGTAAGACCCCTTGCCCTTGTGCCCCAGCACGAACTGCATGTTGGTCGGCTCACCGATCAGGCACAAAAACGGCCGCACTGGCGCCAGGTGCAGCACGTCGAGTAAACGTCGTACACCGACGCAGCCGGTTTCTTCGTCATGGGACAAGGCGATTTGCAGCGGTCGGCTCAACGAATGGTCGGCGGCATCGAGCATGGCGTCGATGGCCAACGCGATAAACCCCTTCATGTCGCAACTGCCCCGGCCGTAAATCCGCCCGTCCTGCACCGTCGCCTCAAACGCCGGCAAGGTCCAGGCCTGACCTGCCGCCGGCACTACGTCGGTGTGGCCGGACAACAGAATGCCTGGTAACTCTTTAGGGCCGGTGCTGGCGAACAGGTTGGCCTTTTTACCCGTTTCGTCCTTGACGATCAGTGACTCGATGCCCTTGGTCAGCAGCAAGTCGCGTACGTACTCGATCAGGGCCATGTTCGACTCCGAGGACACGGTGTCGAAGGCCATCAGGCGTTTGAGAATATCCAGTACACGGGGTTTCATGAGGCCCTGCTCCTTTGCTCGGTTGTCCGTTGCTCGGCTGAAGGGGTGAACCGGCGGATCGAGAACGGCTCAATCGAAGTGCTGGTGCTGCCGGTGCTGATCAGTTCGGCCATCACGTCGCCGACGCCTGGGCCGAGCTGGAAGCCATGACCGCAGAAGCCGAACGCATAGTACAAACCGTCAACGTTGCCGCTGGGGCCCATCACCGGCAAGGAATCGGGCAAGTAGCCTTCAATGCCACTCCACACGCGGATGATGTTCAGGTTGCCGACGCCCGGCAGCAGGCGACGCATCTGATCCATCTGATTGAGAATGCTACGCGGCTCGACATAGGCGCGGCGGTTGAGCATGTCCGGTTTGCTGCGGTAGCCGCCACCGATGATGATGTTGCCGCGCGGGATCTGGCGGAAGTAGATCACTTCTTCGGGGATCTTGGTGTACACGCCGATCACCGTTGGCAAGGCGTACGGCACCGGTTCGGTCACGGCCATTTGTGGGCCGTTGGTATCCAGCGGCACCGGTTCGCCGAACTGCGCCGAGAGTTTCTGGCCCCAGGCGCCGGCGGTGATCAGCAAGCGCTCGGCGCCGAACTGGCGACCGTCGGTGGTGGTCACCGTGAACTCGCCGGCAGTTTTCTGCACCTCGGCGACTTCAGTCTGTTCCTCGATCCGCGCCCCGAGGCGGCGTGCCGCCCGGGCAAATGCCGGGGCTGCCAGACGCGGGTTGGCGTGGCCGTCGTGGGGCGCGTAAGAGCCGCCCTTCACGTCCGGCCCGAGGAACGGAAAGCGCTGGTGCAGTTCGGCGCCACGATAGATTTTCAAGTCCAGTTGCGCCGCCTCGGGCGCCGCCGCGTAGGCTTCCAGCTCCGGGATCTCATCCTCGCGGTAACACACGCGCATGTGCCCGCTGGCGATGAATTCGAGGTCGTCATCGATCAGCTCAGGCAAGCGTTTCCACAGCGCCCAAGAACGGTTGGCCAATTCCAGTTGACCGAGGAAGCGCCCCTGACGCCGGACGTTGCCGAAATTGACGCCGCTGGCGTACTGACCAATCTGGTCGCGCTCCAGCAGAATCACCGACTGCCCGCGCTGGCGCAGGAAAAACGCCGCCGCCGAGCCCATAAGGCCGCCGCCGACAATCACTACATCGGCTTTGTGTAGCGTCATGGCGACACCTCCTCGGTGAGCATCGAAAGGGGTTTGACCGGTGCCTGTCCACGCTGCCGGCCGACCTGTTGCACGCTGACGCCCGCCGCCGCGGCAATCACTTCGGCCCCGGCCTGGGAGCAATAACGCCCCTGGCAGCGGCCCATGCCGACCCGGCTGAAGGCCTTGGCCCGATTGACTTCACAGGCCCCCTTCTCGCTCACGGTACGGCGCAACTCGCCGGCGCTGATCATCTCGCAGCGACAGACGATGGCTGAGTCCGGCAAGGCTTTGGCTTGCGCCGCCGGCCAGGGAAATGCCTGGGCCAGGCCGAGGCGAAACTCATCCATCACCGCCAACGCATGGCGTTGTTCGTCGCGCAAACCGGCGTTCACCGGTTGCTGCAGATCTTCCAGCAACGCCATCGCCACCAAGCGCCCGGCATGTTCGGCGGCATCGGCACCGCGAATCTTTGAGCCGTCCCCGGCGGCATACACACCGTTGACCGAGGTGCGGCCCTCTTCATCGACGGCCAGCCACCACTGGCTGGAGGCCTCATCGAAGCGCATGCGACAACCGGCCAGATCGGCCAGTTGGGTTTCCGGGCGCAAGTGATAACCCAACGCCACAGCATCACAGTCCACCGTTAACGTCTCACCGCGCGCGGTACGCACCCGCACACCGCTGACGCCACTGGCCGCGTCGCCTTGCACCTGAAGCGGCGAAATCCCCAGATGCACCGGGATTTTCGCCCGATACAACTGCGCCAGTAACTTCATCCCGGTGAACAGCAATCCCGGACGCGCCATCAGCTTCGGCACTGCCGCGATGCGCTTGCTGAGGGGTGAAGTGTCGAGCACCGCCGCCACATTGGCGCCTGCTTTGACGTATTGGCTGGCGACCAGATACAGCAACGGCCCGCTGCCCATGAACACCACGCGGTGGCCGATGGAAACCGCCTGGGACTTGAGCGCGATTTGCGCCCCGCCAAGGCTGTAAGTACCCGCCAACTGCCAGCCTTCGATCGGCATCAAGCGGTCGGTGGCGCCGGTGCAGAGGATCAGCGCATCGTAATCCACCGTCGAGTGCTTGCCCTGGCTGACGCAGCACAATTGCCCCGGCGTCAGGTTCCACACCAGCGTGTCGGGGCGGTAGTCGATTTGCCCGCGCAATCGGTCGAAACTCTGGTGCAGATCCTTGGCCTTGGCCGCTTCGGTGCCATACAGGGTGGCGTAGTCCCGGGTAAAACCTTCGGGCTGGCGCCGGTAGATCTGCCCGCCATCCCGGCGATTCTCATCGATCAGGATCGGTTTCAAGCCAGCCGCCAGCAGCGTTTCGGCACAGCGAATGCCGGCCGGCCCGGCGCCGACAATAACCACTCGTTGAGCGCTCAGCCGTGCAGTGGCCATATTGCCTCCGGTTGTGTGGTGACGATGTCCAGCCCTTCGCGGACTTCATTGGAACAGGCGCGCAAACGCTCGCCACTGCGGGTCCAGACCCAACAATCCTGGCAGGCGCCCATCAGGCAGAAACCGGCGCGGCGGCCCGAGTCGAATTCCGATTGGCGCAGCGCCGAGCCCTGGGTCAGCAACGCGACCATTAATGTGTCGCCCTGCAACGCCTCAATGGGCGAACCGTCCACCGTCAGCTTGACGGTCGGCCGGCCCTGCTCGGCCAGCCTCACAAAACGCCCTTTCATGCATAAGCTCCCAGGCTCATGGTGGATAAACCATGCTGTGTTTTCAGCAACTCGGCACTGTCGTGATGACAAAGAATTTCGCTACCGCCGTCGATGATCCGCCGGTTCGGCGCGGTGTGATTGCACAGGCCGTCGACCCGCACCGGACAGCGACTGAGAAAGGTGCACAGCTCCGGCACATTGGCCTTGGCGCCAATCGGCGGCAGCGTGCCGCAGGTGGTGCCGCAGTTTTCCAGCCAGCCCTGACGCAGTTCCGGCACCGAATGGATCAACAGGTCGGTGTACGGATGGAACGGTGCCTGGGCAAACGCCTGCCGGCTGCCGGCCTGAACCTTGTGGCCGCTGTACATCACCACAATGTCGTCGCACAGCGCGCGTACCGTGGAAATGTCATGGCTGATGAACAGATACGACACCCCCAGTTGCTGACGCAGGTCGCGCAGCAGTTCGAGAATCGCCGCGCCGACCACGGTGTCCAGCGCCGAGGTCACCTCGTCGCAGAGGATCAGGTCCGGTTTGGCCGCCAGGGCACGGGCCAGGTTGACCCGCTGTTTTTGCCCGCCGGAGAGTTCATTCGGACGGCGTTCGGCCATGGCGCGCGGCAAGCGCACCAGGTCCAGCAGTTCGCCGATACGCTCGCGCAGCGCGGCGCCCTTGAGGCCAAAGTACATTTTCAGCGGTCGGCTCAGAATAGTGCTGACGCTGTGCATCGGGTTGAGCGCGGTGTCGGCATTCTGGAACACCATCTGAATCCGGCGGAACTGTTCATCGGTGCGCTCGGACAGGCTACCGCCCAGTGGCTGGCCATCGAAGGTCAGGCCGCCCAAGGCCGGCGTCAGCAACCCGGCCACCACCCGCGCCAGCGTCGACTTGCCGGAGCCCGACTCGCCGATCACGCCAATGGCCTGGCCCCGGCGCACAGTCAGGTCGATGTCTTCGAGCACGCGAATCGACGGCATGCCTTGCAGGTTCTTGTTGCCGTAACCGGCGGTCAGCCCCTGGATGGTCAGCAGCGGTGTTTCTTCAGCGATGCCGCAAGGTGGGCGAATCGTCGTGTCCGGGCGTGCCGCCAGCAGCAGGCTGCGGGTGTATTCGTGGGCCGGGGCCTTGAGCAGTGGCGCGGTGGCGCTCTGCTCGAAAATCTGTCCGCCGTTGAGTACCACAATCTGATCGGCCATTTGCGCTACGACCGCCAAATCATGAGACACATAAACCGCCGTCGCGCCTCGCTCGCGGACCACCCGTTTGAAAGCGCGCAGCACGTCGATCTGCGTCGTCACGTCGAGGGCGGTGGTCGGCTCGTCGAGCACCACCAGCAGCGGATCGCTGATCAGCGCCATGGCCGCCATCACCCGTTGCAACTGCCCGCCGGATACTTGGTGCGGGTAACGCTGGCCAATGTGATCGGGGTCCGGCAAGGCCAGATCGCGGAACAGTTCGATGGCTTTGGCTTCCAGCACGGCCCGGCTACCCAGGCCGTGAATCAATGCGCCCTCCACCACTTGATCGATCAGTTTTTTCGCCGGGTTGAACGCAGCGGCGGCGCTCTGGGCAATGTACGACACCCGATTGCCGCGCAGGCCTTGCAGTTCGCTTTCGCTCAACGCCAGCATGTCGTGTTCGCCGACTTGCACCACGCCAGACGCCAATCGACAACCGCGTCGGGCATAGCCGAGCAACGCCAGCGCTATGGTGGTCTTGCCGGAGCCGGACTCACCGATCAACGCCAGCACTTCACCTTTGGCCAGGGAGAAGCTCACGCCCTTGACGATCTCCACCTCGCCACGCTCGCCGCAAGCGACCACGCGCAGGTCTTCGACTCGAATCAAATCACTCATTTCAATGACCTCCCGTACGTCGACTACGCCGTGACGACAGTCGGTCGATGAACAGATTCACGCCGATGGTCAAGGTGCCGATGGCCAGCGCTGGAATCACGATGGCTGGCGCGCCCTGATTGAGGCCGCCGATGTTCTCGCGCACCAGCGAACCCAGGTCGGCATCCGGCGGTTGCACACCGAGGCCGAGGAAACTCATGCCGCTGAGCAGCAGCACGATGAAGCCGAAGCGCAGCCCCAGATCGGTCAGCACCGGGTTGAGCATGTTCGGCAGGATTTCCACGCAGGCGATGTACAACCGACGCTCGCCACGGGTGCGGGCCACTTGCACGTATTCCAGCGCTTCGATGTTCACCGCCATGCTGCGGGCGATGCGGAACGCGCCTGGGGTGAAACTCAAGACTGCGGTGCAAATCAGCAACAGCACCGAAGAACCGAACGCCGAGACCATGATCAACGCCAGCATCTTGCTCGGGATGGATATAAAGGCATCCATCAAACGGCTGATCACTTCGTCCAGCCATTTCGGCGACACCACCGACAGCAGCGCACATCCGGTCCCCAGCGTGCTGGCCAGCACCGCTGAAATCAGCGCCAGCCCCACGGTGAACCGCGCGCCGACGAGAATGCGGCTGAGCATGTCGCGGCCCAGGTAATCGGTGCCCAACGGGTAAGCCGCGCTGAGGCTGTCGAACACGTTATCGGAGACCACTTCACCCACCGGGTGCGGCGCCAGCCACGGACCGAAGATAGCCACCAGCAGCCAGATCACACACATCGCCGCCCCGACCAGGCCAAGCCACGACGGTCCATGGGCGACCTTGCCCAATGCCAGCTCGGGCCCGGCAGGCGCCGATTTCGCCATGAGATCGTTCATTGGTTTCTCAGCCTCGGATTGGAAAGAATCGCGCACAGGTCAGCAATCAGCACCAACCCCAGGTACGCCGTACAAAACAGCATGGTGCAGGCCTGAACCAGCGCCATGTCACGGTTGGTCACGGCATCGACCATCAGGCTGGCGATGCCGGGGTAGTTGAAGATCGTCTCGACGATCACCACCCCGCCCAGCAGGTACGACAGGCTCAGGGCGATGGCATTGGCAATCGGCCCGATGGCGTTGGGCAAGGCATGGCGCAACACGATCCGCACCGGGCTCACGCCCTTGAGCCGGGCCATTTCCACATAGGCGCTGTCGAGCTGATCGATCACTGCCGCCCGGGTCATGCGCGCCATTTGCGCGACAATCACGCAGCACAGGGTCATCACCGGCAAGGCGTAGGTACGCATGAATTGCCAAGGTGAGGTGATGTCGCTGGCATAGGACAGCGCCGACAGCCAGCCCAGGTTCACCGCAAAAATCAGCACCGCCAGGGTCGCCACCAGAAACTCCGGCACGGCGACCAGGGCCAGGGTGATGAAGCTGAGGAAACTGTCCATGCGCCCGCCCCGGCCCATGGCCGAGCCGATGCCGAGGATCAGCGCCACCGGCACCGACACCAGCGCCGTGACGGCCGCCAGCATCAGTGTGTTGGGCACCCGCCCGGCCATCAGCTCGCTGACCGGCAAGGCATTGGACACCGATTGCCCCATGTCGCCGCTCAGCAGATTGATCAACCAATGCAGGTAACGCACCACACCGGGTTGATCCAGCCCCAGTTTCAGACGCAAGGCCGCCACCTGTTCCGGCGTGGCGAATTGCCCGAGCGCCTGTTGCGCCGCGTCCCCCGGCAGTACCGCCGTGATCGCAAACACGACCATGGACACGATCAACAAGGTCACGATCGCCGCGCCCAGGCGTCGGCCGATCAACCACAGTGTGTTGCTATTCATCGCCCTACCCTCATGCAATAGCCCCGCTTACGCCCGTGTGCGGCCGATCAGGCATCGAGCCAGACCTGTTCGGCGAACATGTAGCCCATGAAACCGCCGAGGGGGTTGCTGCCGTAGCCCTTGATGCGCTGGTCGACGCCGTCGATGTTGCTGATGAACACCGGCACGCCGATGCCACTGTGTTCATGCACCAGTGCCTGCATATCGGCGTACATCTTGCTGCGCTTGGCGTCGTCGGTTTCACCGCGGGCGAGCATCAGCAACTGGTCGAACTGATCGTTCTTCCAGCCCGACTCGTTCCATGGCGCGCTGGACTGGAAGAACTGCGAGAACATAACGTCGGCGTTTGGCCGAGGGTTGATGTTGCCGAAGCTCAGCGGGTGCTTCATCCAGTGGTTGGACCAGTAGCCGTCGCTGGGCAGGCGGTTGACGTCGAGCTTGAGCCCGGCCTGTTTCGCCGATTGCTGCAACAGCACGGCGATGTCCACCGAACCGGTTGCGGCAGGCGATGCCACCAGCGGCATGCTGATGCTTTCCATGCCGGCCTTCTTCAGCAGGAATTTGGCTTTTTCCGGGTCGTAGGCCCGCTGCGGCAGGTCGGCGTTGTAGTAGCGCGAGCCCGGGGAAATCGGATGGTCGTTACCAACGACGGCAAAGCCACGGAACACCGCGGATTTCACTTGTTCACGGTCCAGCAAATACTTCATTGCCTGAGTGAATTCGGCGCTTTTACCCGGCATCTGGTCCTGACGGATGATCAGGTCGGTGTAGTTGCCCGACGGCGCATCGACGACCCGGTGTTTGGCGCTGGCCTTGATCCGTGTGGTCGAGCGTGGGTTGACCTCGTTGATCATGTGCACGTCGCCCGACAGCAGCGCGTTGACGCGTGACGGTTCGTCGGCAATCGCGATGAATTCGATCTCGTCGAGGTACGGCAGGCCTGGTTTCCAGTAGCCGGTGTTGCGCGCGGCAATTGAGCGCACGCCCGGTTTGAATTCCTTGACCGTGAACGGCCCGGTGCCGATGCCCTGGTTGAAGTCGGTGGTGCCTTCGGGAACGATCAACAAGTGCGACACGGCGAGGATCGACGGCAGCTCGGCGTTCGGCGCGCTCAGGCGGATCTGCACTTCGTGGGTGCCGGTGGCCTTGATCTCTTCGAACTGCGCCATCAGCGGCATGACCTTGGAACCGGTCAGCGGGTCTTTGTGGCGCGACAGCGAGAACACCACGTCGGCGGCGCTCAGGGTCTTGCCGTTGTGAAAGGTCACGTCCTTGCGCAGGGTGATGATCCACAGCGTCGCATCGGTGTTATCGATGCGCTCGGCCAGTTCCAGTTGCGGCACCAGGTGGCTGTCGAAACGGGTCAGGCCGTTGTAGAACATGAAGTGACGCACGTAGTCGGTAGACAGCGCGCCCTTGGCCGGGTCCAGGGTGTCGGCGGTGGAACTGGACATGCCGGCGACGCGAATCCGCCCGCCCGGCTTGCCTTTACCCGGGGTTGCCGCTTCTTCGGCGAACAGTTTGCCGGCAGCACCGAACAGGCTACCGGCACCCGCTGCGGCAACACCCGCCACGCCGAGCATCTGCAAGGCGTGGCGGCGTGACATGCCACGGTTGAGGCCTTCGAATACCCGCAGGCTGTCCTGGCCGGAAATCAGTTTCGAGTCGATCTTGTTGTCAGTCATATCAGTTGTACCTGTCGAAAATCAGAAGATTCGAGTGCTCCGGTTGACCGGAACGTCCTGGAAACGCAAACGACGGTGACGCCACAACATCAACTCAATGCAAATAGTCCTGGAGGCGGTAGTAAGCGCCCACGAACGGCAAGAACCACGGCTTGCCGAAATGCCCGGGAATCGCTGGCCAGTCGAGTTCGCGCCAGGGATTGGCCTCGACTTTGCCGGCCATCACCTCGGCCATCACCTGGCCCATGTGCACCGACATCTGCACGCCATGACCGCTGTAGCCCATGGAGTGATAAACCCCGCCATGCTGACCGGCGCGAGGCAATCGATCGGACGTCATGTCGACCAGCCCGCCCCAGCAGTAGTCGATTTTCACCTTGGCCAACTGCGGGAACATCTGCACCATCGCCGCTTGCAGCACCTTGCCGCTCTTGGCGTCGGACACGCTGTCGGACATGGCAAACCGCGCACGGCCGCCGAACAGCAAGCGGTTGTCCGGGGTCAGGCGAAAGTAGTTACCGATCATGCGACTGGTGACATAGGCACGCCGACCGGGCAGCAACTGATCGATGAGGAACTGCGGCAGCACCTCAGTGGCGATCACAAAACTGCCGACCGGCACGATCCGCCGCCGATACCAGCCCAGGCCACCGTGCTGACAAGCGCCGGTCGCCAGCAATACTTGCCCGGCGTGCAAAGAACCCTTGGCGGTGTTGACCCGATAACCGCCGGCCTGGGCCTTCCAGTCCGTCACCGGTGTACCTTGATAGATCAGCGCGCCATGACGAGCAGCGGCCTCGGCCAGACCGACGCCGAAGCGCCCGACGTGCATCTGCACGCCGTTGCGCTGCAGCAAGCCTCCATGGAACTGGGCCGAACTCACTTCGGCGCGGGTCTGTTCGGCGTTAAGCAACTCGACCTCGGCATCGACTTCCTTGCGAATCAATTCGCAAGTGCGCGCCAGGCCTTCGTAGTGCAGCGGTTTGGCCGCCAGTTTGAGCTTGCCGTTGCGCTTGAGATCGCAAGCGATCTGCTCCTGCTCCACCAGGGACACAACGCTCTGCACCGCGCTTTCATAGGCCTGGTAATAGGCCCGCGCCTTGTCGGCACCGAGGCTGGCACTCAGCCCGGCATAGTCCTGGGCAACGCCGGTGTTGCACTGGCCGCCGTTGCGCCCGGAGGCTTCGCCGATCACTCTCCCGGCTTCCAGCACCACCACACTGGCGCCCTTCAAGGCCAGCGCGCGAGCCGCCGCCAAGCCGGTGAAACCGCCACCGACGATGGCCACGTCGACCTGCCCGGGCAATGCGCCGAGCTGAGCACCGGTGAAGGCCGGTGCGGTGTCGAGCCAGTAGGATTCACTGCCCATGTCTAACCCCTTATTGCGTGAAGAGCGCCGTTACCGTTCAACTCAGAGACCGACCAGCGCCGCCAGTCCACCGATGTCGGTGATCTGCTGGTAGCCGTAGAACGCATTGCCCGGAACCTCGTGACCACGGGCGACGAAGGCCTTGTTCTTGATCTTCATGTCGTGGGCCGGCATCAGGTCGTAACGGAAACTGGAAGACACATGCAAGATGTCTTCCGGGCCGCAGTTGAGGTTGTCGAGCATGTACTCGAACGCCGCCAGGCGCGGCTTGTAGGCCTGGGCCTGTTCGGCGGTGAAGACCTTGTGAAACGGTGCGCCGAGCTTGTCGACGTTGGACATGATCTGGCTGTTGCTGGCGTTGGAGAAAATCACCAGGGGGATCTTGTCGGCGATTTTCGACAGACCGGCCGGCACGTCCGGGTGCGGGCCCCAGGTCGGCACGGCGTCGTAATACAGCTGGCCTTCGCCACGGTATTCGACACCCCAACGCTTGCAGACCCGTGCCAGGGAGGTCTTGAGAATCTCATCATAAGGCCGCCAGTCACCCATGACCTGATCCAGGCGATAGGCGGAAAAATCCTTGACGAACTGATCCATCTGCTCGGGCACCACGCGGTCGGCGAACAGTTCGCGAGTCATCGTGCCCATGTGGAAATTGGTCAGCGTACCGTAGCAGTCGAACGTAATGAATTTGGGGCGTAGAAAGCTCATTGAGTGCGGTCCTGAAGTTCGTTGAGGTCATGGCGCGACAGGTATTCGCTGCGTTTCGGGAGCGGCGATGCAACGCTGCAGCACACCGTCATTACAACACCGTGAAATCAGCAGATGGCGTTAAAAGCGACCTCTGCTTGATACAAACCACCGTTTTAGCCTGCCCCCTCAGCAGACTTTGCGGCTCGCTCCAGCCTTGGGCAAACCCCGTATTTATGCGCTCTTATGGACCTTCATGACTATGCGAGGCTGACGAACGCCCCCATTCACGGCAGAACCTGCGCCGGGCTGAACGAAAACGGGCGCTTCCCTGAGG
>NZ_JBGLZF010000031.1:0-66960 GCF_047304405.1 Pseudomonas sp. Pseusp11 | reverse complement strand
AATCAGGCAACTCGGTCTGTCGGTGAAACCGCGTCATCGTTCTTCGCGGGCAAGCCTCGCTCCTACGGAATCGGTTTGGTGTGCGCTAATATGCCCACCACTCAAACACGAACAAGGCTCACCCCGGTCAATGTCGGAAAAAGACACCATCGCCATTCAACTGGTGCGTGAAGCACTGTTGCAAAGTTGCGCCCCTGGCGCTGCCACCGCAGAGGTGTTGAACAAGGTCGGCATCGATCCAGCGCTGTTGGACAGCACCGACGCGCGTGTCCCGGCCGCCGCCTATGCGCGCCTGTGGCGTTTGCTGGCCCGGCGTGGGGACGATGAGTTTTTTGGCATGGACCCACGCAAGCTCAAGTCCGGCAGTCTGGAGTTTCTTTGTCGCTGTTCCATGGTTCAGCCAAGCCTGGCCGCCGGGCTGACCTCGGGCCTGAGCTTTCTGTCGTTGATGCTTGAACGTCTGCCCGCACAATTGGTTCGCCAGCAAAGCCTGGCGGAGATCGTCCTGCTGGAAGACGACGAGGAGCCGCGCCGCGCCTTCACCTATTTCACTTACTGGATGATCGTGCATGGCGTTGCCTGCTGGCTGGCGGGCCGGCGGATTCCGATCCTGGCCATCGAACTGCGTTGTCCGGAGCCGGATTTTTGCGATGACTATCGGGTGATGTTTTCCGAGAACCTGCGATTCGACCGGCCGCGCACACGGATGATTTTCTCCGCCGACTGCCTGGATTTGCCGATCAAGCGCAGCGCCGAAGAGCTCAAGCGCTTTCTGGCTCATGCGCCGGCGAACATTCTGGTCAAGTACCGCGACCCCGAGAGCCTGGCCAGCCGGATCAAGCACGATCTGCGGCAACTGCCCGCCGAGCGCTGGCCGGAAACCGAAGCGCTGGCGCAGCAACTGTGCATGTCGGCTTCAACTTTACGTCGACGCCTGGCCGAAGAAGGGCAGACGTATCAGGGGCTCAAGGACAGCGTGCGCAAGGAGCTGGCCATCGTCTGGCTGGCCGAGCCGACCATCAGCTTCGCCGAAATCGCCACCCGTTTGGGGTTTGCCGATGCCAGCTCGTTCTACAAGGCGTTTCGCAAGTGGTCGGGGTCCAATCCTGGGCATTATCGGAGTTTGATTCTTAACGAGGCTGACTGATCCGGATGATCGATCGTTCCCACGCTCTGCGTGGGAATGAGGTAGGTAGCGTCCTTGGCCAAACCAGTCACACAACTTGATAGCTTTGACCATTGTCCCGCTCCTCGCGCAGAGCGAGTATTTCCCTGTTGATTACGGTTCCCCCAACCTAATAAAAATACAGAGGGATTCTGGCAATGCGCGATTACTTGTCTGCTACGTCACAGTTCAATTATCAGCACACCGTCGATGCTGCGCTCACAGGGTCGTTGACCGCGCTCAATGCCTGCGTCGAGTGTTGCGACCGGCATGCCTTGCCGGGGCGCATTGCGCTGTTCTGGGAAGGTCGCGACGGTAGCAGCGCGACCTACACCTTCAGCGACTTGCAGGACAAGGCCGCGCGTTTCGCCAATTTCCTGGTGGCCCAGGGCGTGAAGAAGGGCGACAAGGTCGCAGGCCTGCTGCCCCGCAACTTCGAATTGCTGATCACCGTGTTCGCCGCCTGGCGCATCGGTGCGGTTTATCAGCCGCTGTTCACCGCCTTCGGCCCCAAAGCCATCGAACACCGTCTGAACAGTTCCGGCGCCAAAGTGGTGGTCACCGATGCGGTCAATCGCCCGAAACTGGCTGAAGTGGCCGACTGCCCGACCATCGTCACCGTCGGCGGTCCGAAAGGCCAAGGTATTGTTCGGGGTGATTTCAGTTTCTGGGCGGAACTGGCCAACTACTCCAGCATCTGCGAGCCGGTATTGCTGACCGGCGAAGACCCGTTCCTGCTGATGTTCACCTCGGGCACCACCGGCCCGTCGAAAGCGCTATCGGTGCCGCTCAAGGCCATCGTTGCGTTCCAGAGTTATACCCGCGACGCGGTGGACCTGCGCCCCGAGGACGCCTTCTGGAACGTCGCCGATCCGGGTTGGGCCTACGGCATTTATTTCGGTGTCACCGGGCCGATGGCGATGGGGCATCCGATCACCTTTTACGATGGCCCGTTCACCCTCGAAAGCACCTGCCGGGTGATCAACAAATACGGGATTACCAACCTCACTGGCTCACCGACCGCCTATCGCTTGCTGATTGCCGGTGGCGATGAATTCGCCCGTTCGATCAAGGGCAAGCTGCGCATCGTCAGCAGCGCCGGCGAGCCGCTGAATCCGGAAGTGATCCGCTGGTTCGCCGACAACCTCGGCGTGGTGATTCACGACCATTACGGCCAGACCGAACTGGGCATGGTCCTGTGCAATCACCACGGCCTGGAACATCCGATCCACATGGGCGCCGCCGGTTTTGCCTCGCCGGGCCACCGTATCGTGGTGCTGGATGAGGAATACAAAGAACTCGGCGTCGGCCAGCCAGGCATCTTGGCCATCGACCGCACCCAGTCGCCGATGTGTTGGTTCGGCGGTTACGAAGGCGTACCGACCAAAGCGTTCGTCGGCAATTATTACCTGAGCGGCGACACCGTCGAGTGGAACCCGGACGGCAGCATCAGCTTCGTCGGCCGCAGCGACGACGTGATTACCACCTCGGGCTACCGCGTCGGCCCGTTCGACGTGGAAAGCGCGCTGATCGAACACCCGGCGGTGGTCGAGGCGGCGGTGATCGGCAAACCCGACCCGGAGCGCACCGAACTGGTGAAAGCCTTCGTCGTGCTCAGCCCGCAATATCGTGCCGAACCTGCGTTGGCCGAAGAACTGCGGCAACACGTGCGCAAGCGTCTGGCGGCGCACTCGTACCCCCGTGAAATCGAATTTGTCAGTGAATTGCCGAAAACCCCAAGCGGCAAATTGCAGCGCTTTATCTTGCGCAACCAGGAAATCGCCAAGGCTCAAGAGGCCGCCGCGAAGAACGTTTCAGCTTGAATCCAAGGAAACAATGATGCAGATCGAAAACAAGGTTTTTCTCGTCACCGGCGGTGCTTCCGGCCTCGGTGCCGCCACTGCTGAAATGCTGGTGGCCGCCGGCGCCAAGGTGATGCTGGTGGACATGAACGCCGAAGCCGTCGCGGCGCAGGCTGCACGTCTCGGCGCGCAAAGTGTGGTAGCCGACATCAGCAATGAAGCGGCGGCAGAAGCAGCGGTGCAGGCGACGGTCAAAGCGTTTGGCGGCCTCAATGGCCTGGTCAATTGCGCCGGCATCGTGCGTGGCGAGAAGATCCTCGGCAAGACCGGCCCCCATGCCTTGGCCAGTTTCAGCCAGGTGATCAACGTCAACCTGATCGGCAGTTTCAATATGCTTCGCCTGGCTGCTGCGGCGATTGCCGAGACCGAAGCCGATGCAGACGGCGAGCGCGGGGTGATCATCAACACCGCATCGGTGGCGGCCTTCGATGGTCAGATTGGCCAGGCCGCGTATTCGGCGTCCAAAGGCGCGATTGCCAGCCTGACCTTGCCTGCCGCCCGTGAGCTGGCGCGCTTCGGCATCCGCGTGATGACCATCGCACCGGGCATTTTCGAAACGCCGATGATGGCCGGCATGACCCCGGAAGTACGTGATTCACTGGCCGCAGGCGTGCCGTTTCCGCCACGCCTGGGCAAGCCGAGCGAGTACGCCGCGCTGGCCCGGCATATCATAGAAAACAGCATGCTCAACGGCGAGGTGATCCGTCTCGACGGTGCCTTGCGCATGGCCGCCAAATAAGGAGTATTTGTCATGACATTGTCCAACGATCCGATTGTTATTGTCAGCGCCGTCCGCACCCCGATGGGCGGTTTCCAGGGCGAACTGAAAAGCCTGACCGCGCCACAGCTGGGCGCTGCTGCGATTCGTGCCGCGGTCGAACGCGCCGGTATCGCCCCTGAATCCGTCGAAGAAGTGCTGTTCGGCTGTGTGCTCTCCGCCGGCCTAGGCCAGGCCCCGGCGCGGCAAGCGGCACTGGGCGCCGGGCTGGATAAATCGACCCGTTGCACGACGCTGAACAAAATGTGCGGCTCTGGCATGGAAGCGACGATCCTGGCCCACGACATGCTGATCGCCGGCAGCGCCGACGTGGTGGTCGCTGGCGGCATGGAAAGCATGTCCAACGCGCCGTACCTGCTGGATCGCGCCCGCAGCGGTTACCGCATGGGCCATGGCCAGGTGCTCGATCACATGTTCCTCGACGGCCTCGAAGACGCCTACGACAAGGGCCGCCTGATGGGAACGTTCGCCGAGGATTGCGCCGAAACCAACGGCTTCAGCCGTGAAGATCAGGACGCGTTTGCCATCGCGTCGACCACCCGCGCCCAACAGGCGATCGAGGAGGGCAGTTTCAACGCCGAGATCGTGCCGCTCACCGTGACGGTCGGCAAACAGCAAGTGCTGATCAGCCACGATGAACAGCCGCCGAAAGCCAAACTGGACAAGATCGCCTCGCTGAAACCAGCGTTCCGCGAGGGCGGCACGGTGACGGCGGCCAACTCCAGTTCGATCTCCGACGGCGCGGCGGCGCTGGTTTTGATGCGCCGTTCCGAAGCCGAGAAACAAGGCCTGAAACCGCTGGCAGTGATTCATGGCCACGCGGCGTTCGCCGACACCCCGGGGTTGTTCCCGGTGGCACCGGTGGGCGCGATCAAGAAGCTGATGAAGAAAACCGGCTGGTCGCTGGATGAAGTCGAGTTGTTCGAAGTCAACGAAGCTTTCGCCGTGGTGAGCCTGGTGACCATGACCAAGCTGGAAATCTCCCACGAGAAGGTCAACGTCCACGGCGGGGCCTGTGCCTTGGGCCACCCGATTGGTGCGTCTGGCGCGCGGATCCTCGTCACCTTGCTCTCGGCCCTGCGCCAGAAAGGCCTGAAACGTGGCGTTGCAGCGATCTGCATCGGCGGCGGCGAAGCAACGGCCATGGCCGTTGAATGCCTGTACTGAGGCTAATGAGGCGCAACCTGTGTGTGGTGCTTGTGTGGCGAGGGAGCTTGCTCCCGCTGGGTCGCGAAGCGGCCCCAAAAGCTTTGCGACTGCTGCGCAGCCGAGCGGGAGCAAGCTCCCTCGCCACACAAGCCCGCTCCCACAGATATTGCGTTTCAACTTGATTTTTAAGGAATTGGCATGATCCCCAACGACGAACAACTGCAGATCAGCGACGCGGCCCGGCAGTTTGCCCAGGAACGGCTGAAACCGTTCGCCGCCGAATGGGACCGCGAACATCGCTTCCCCAAGGAAGCCATCAGCGAGATGGCTGACCTCGGCTTCTTCGGCATGCTGGTGCCGGAGCAGTGGGGCGGTTGTGACACCGGTTACCTGGCTTACGCCATGGCCCTGGAAGAAATCGCTGCCGGCGATGGCGCCTGCTCGACCATCATGAGCGTGCACAACTCGGTGGGTTGCGTGCCGATCCTCAAGTTCGGCAACGACGACCAGAAAGAACGTTTCCTCAAACCGCTGGCTGGCGGCGCGATGCTCGGTGCGTTTGCGCTGACCGAACCGCAAGCCGGTTCCGATGCCAGCAGCCTGAAAACCCGTGCCCGGCTGGAAGGCGATCACTACGTGCTCAACGGCTGCAAGCAGTTCATCACCTCCGGGCAAAACGCCGGGGTGGTGATTGTGTTTGCGGTGACTGACCCAAGTGCCGGCAAACGCGGGATCACCGCGCTGATCGTGCCCACCGATTCGCCGGGCTATAAAGTCGCGCGGGTCGAAGACAAGCTTGGTCAACATGCCTCCGATACCTGCCAGATCCTCTTCGAGGATGTGAAAGTGCCGGTGGCCAACCGACTGGGTGAGGAGGGCGAAGGCTACAAGATCGCTTTGGCCAACCTCGAAGGCGGCCGTGTCGGTATCGCCTCGCAATCGGTGGGCATGGCCCGCGCTGCGTTCGAAGCGGCCCGCGACTACGCCCGTGAACGCGAGAGCTTCGGCAAGCCGATCATCGAGCACCAGGCGGTAGCGTTCCGCCTGGCCGACATGGCGACCCAGATCGCCGTGGCCCGGCAGATGGTGCATTACGCGGCGGCGTTGCGCGACAGCGGCAAACCGGCGCTGGTCGAAGCGTCGATGGCCAAGCTGTTCGCCTCGGAAATGGCCGAAAAGGTTTGTTCTTCTGCGTTGCAAACCCTTGGCGGTTACGGTTACCTGAACGATTTCCCGCTGGAGCGGATCTACCGCGACGTGCGGGTGTGCCAGATCTACGAAGGCACCAGCGACATTCAGCGCATGGTCATTTCGCGCAATCTTTGAGAAGGAATCCCCCTATGAACTACGAAACGATTTTGCTGGAAACCCACGGCCGTGTCGGCCTGATCACCCTCAACCGTCCGCAAGCCTTGAACGCGTTGAATGCCCAAATCGTCAGTGAACTGAACCACGCCCTCGATGGCCTGGAAGCTGATTCGAACATCGGTTGCATCGTGCTGACCGGCTCGAAAAAAGCCTTCGCCGCCGGTGCCGACATCAAGGAAATGGCCGAGCTGACCTACCCGCAGATCTACCTCGACGACCTGTTCAGCGACAGCGATCGCGTGGCTAACCGCCGCAAGCCGATCATTGCCGCGGTCAACGGTTTCGCCTTGGGCGGTGGCTGTGAACTGGCGCTGATGTGCGACTTCATCCTGGCCGGCGACAATGCAAAATTCGGCCAACCGGAAATCAACCTCGGCGTATTGCCGGGCATGGGCGGCACCCAGCGCTTGACCCGCGCCGTGGGCAAGGCCAAGGCCATGGAAATGTGCTTGAGCGGGCGCTTGATCGATGCGGTGGAAGCCGAGCGTTGCGGGATCGTGGCGCGCATCGTGCCGGCGGATGATCTGGTGGACGAAGCGCTGAAAGTCGCGGCGCTGATTGCGAAGAAATCACTGCCGATTGCGATGATGATCAAGGAAAGCGTCAACCGCGCCTTTGAAGTCAGCCTCTCGGAAGGCGTGCGTTTTGAGCGCCGGGTATTCCATGCGGCGTTTGCCACGCAGGATCAGAAAGAAGGGATGGCGGCGTTTATTGCCAAGCGTGAGGCCGAATTCCAGGGTAAGTAATCCATTGACCTAAAAAGATCGTCCGAACGCGGCCCGAGCCTTCGGCAGCTCCTACAGGCGTACACAAAACCCTGTAGGAGCTGCCGAAGGCTGCGATCTTTTGCTTTTAGACCAGGTAGTTCTTCAGTTCCCGGGCAATCACCATTCGCTGTATCTCGCTCGACCCTTCATAAATTTGCGTGATCCGCGCATCCCGGTAGTAACGCTCCACCGGGTAATCCTCCAGATACCCATACCCGCCATGAATCTGGATCGCCGACGAGCAGACCTTTTCCGCGATCTCCGAAGCAAACAGCTTGGCCTGTGAAGCCTCCGACAGGCACGGCTTGCCGGCACTGCGCAAGCGCGCGGCGTGCAGGATCAACAGGCGCGCGGCGTTCAGTCGGGTCTGCATGTCGGCCAGCATATTGGCGATGCTCTGGTGTTCGATGATCGGCTTGTCGAACTGCACCCTATCGCGCGCGTAAGCCAGCGCCGCTTCGAACGCCGCACGGGCGATGCCCAGGGCTTGCGCAGCGATGCCGATGCGGCCGCCTTCGAGGTTGGAGAGGGCGATGGCCAGGCCTTTGCCGCGTTCGCCCAGCAAATTGGCTTCAGGGACGGTGCAGTTGTTCAGGGTGACGGCGCAGGTATCGGAAGCGCGGATGCCCATCTTGTGTTCACTGCGGTCGACGATGAACCCCGCTGTTTCGGTCGGCACCAGGAATGCCGAGATGCCACGCTTGCCCAACTCCGGATCAGTCACGGCGAAAACGATTGCCAGCTTCGCCCGTTTGCCGTTGCTGACGAATTGCTTGGCGCCGTTGATCACCCACTGGCCGTCGCGCAGTTCGGCGCGGGTACGCAGGTTATGGGCTTCGGAACCGGCTTGCGGTTCGGTCAGGCAGAAGCAACCGATGGCCTGGCCGCTGGCGAGGTCCGGCAACCATTGCTGTTTCTGTTCTTCGGTGCCGTAGTTCAGCACCGGCCCGCAGCCCACGGAGTTGTGGATGCTCATCAGCGCGCCGGTGGCGCCGTCACCGGCGGAAATCTCTTCCACCGCCAGCGCGTAGGCCACGTAGTCGACATAGGTGCCGCCCCATTCCTCGGGCACCACCATGCCCAGCAGACCCAGTTCCCCCATCTTCGCCACCAGACCGTCATCGATCCAGCCGGCCTTTTCCCAGGCTTGTGCGTGGGGCGCGATTTCGCCGCGGGCAAAATCCCGGGCCATGTCGCGGATCATCACTTGTTCTTCGCTCAATTCGATATCGTGCATGGCTCAGCTCCCGCTCTGGTCAAACCCGGTGAAAAAACTCGCGACGTGCTCGGCGTCCAGCGCCTGCAAGGTCGGCGGGTTCCAGCGCGGGTTCTTGTCTTTGTCGATCAACAAGGCGCGCACGCCTTCGATCAGGTCGCCACGTTCGAACCACTGGCGATCCAGGTGCAGTTCGAGGGCGAAGCACTGTTCCAGGCTCAGGTGCCGACCGCGCCGCAGCATTTCCAGGGTCACGCCCATGGCCAGCGGTGAACGGCTTTCCAGCAAGTCGGCGGTGGCCATGGCCCACTCATGGCTGTCGGCGACGGTCACTGCACGCAGTTGTTCCACCATACTCGGCACATCGGGCAAGGCGAAGAAGTGGTCGATGGCCGGCCGCAGTGCCGCGAGCGGGGCGACCGGCAGTTGTTGCACGGCGAGTTTCGCCAGCGCGCCTTGCAGGTCTTTGAGCGGCGTGTCGTGCCATTCCAGATGGTCGAGTCGTTCGTCCAGCTCGTCCAGGCTGGCGCTCTCCAGATACCAATCGGCCAGGCCGCAATAGAGCGCATCGGCAGCGCGGATCTGCACGCCGCTGACGCCGAGATAGATGCCCAGCTCACCGGGAATGCGCGGCAGGAAGTAGCTGCCGCCGACGTCCGGGAAATAACCGATGGCCACTTCCGGCATCGCCAGACGGCTACGCTCGGTGACCACCCGCAAATCGGCGCCTTGCACCAGCCCCATGCCGCCGCCCAGGACAAAGCCGTCCATCAAGGCCAGGACCGGTTTGCGGTAGTGATGGATCGTGAGGTCGAGGGCGTATTCCTCGACGAAGAAATCTTCGTGCAGCGTGTCGCCGCTTTTGAAGCTGTCGTACAGCGAGCGGATATCGCCGCCGGCACAGAAGGCTTTCTCGCCAGCGCCGCGCAACACCACCGCATGCACCTGCGGATCCTGTGCCCAGGCATCGAGTTGCTGTTGCAGGCTGCGGACCATGTCCAGGGTAATGGCGTTGAGGCCGGCGGGGCGGTTGAGGGTCAGGTGACCGATGTGATTGCGAACCTCGGCCAACACTTCGTTTTGCGTGGCATCCATGGACGGTGTCCCCGGGGATGAAACCTGAGCAGTCATCACTAACTCCCTGCTTTTATTGTTCTTTATAGAGAAGCTCGCGCGCGAGCGATGCAGGATCGTAACAGTGCAAATTTGCCCTGTACAACCTAGATACGTGCAGGTCTCGTTTGCATTTTTACCTTAGGGGAAGATCAAAAGATCGCAGCCTGCGGCAGCTCCTACGCAATCGGTGTTCATACCGAAAAATCGCGGTGGACGCGGTCAACGTAGGAGCTGCCGAAGGCTGCGATCTTTTGATCTTTCTTTTGATCTTTCTTTTGATCTTTAACCCCATCCAGCAATCAACGACAGGATCGGCTGTGAAAGCCCTTCGTTCAGCGCAGTTGAGCTGTCTGGACAGGGGCTTACGACACCCGTGCCGTCCTGGCAATTGGCATTCTGACGGTCCATTTCAAGCACTTGCGATCAAGCGCCTGGAATGGACTGCACCCCGACGACTGGCCCAAGCCGGTTGAAAACAACAACAAATACGGCTGCGGTGAATGCCGCATCGACTCTCTGCCCTGTCAAAAAGTGTGGTGCGGCGCAGGCGCCAAGCCGCGATAAATCCAAATAATCCGGGACCTTAGAAGATGAACATCAAATGGCTGACCTTACCGGCATTGGCTTTGCTGTGCTGCTCCACCGGTGCCAGCGCCAAGGAGTGGAAAGAGCTGCGCTTCGGCGTTAACCCCAGTTATCCGCCTTTTGAATCCACCACCGCTGATGGCGGCGTGCAAGGGTTCGGCGTGGACCTGGGCAATGCGATCTGCGCCGAGCTGAAAGTGAAGTGTGTGTGGGTCAGCAATGACTTTGACGGGTTGATTCCGGCGCTCAAGGCGGGCAAGTTCGACGCGATCGAATCGTCGATGACCGTGACCGACGCACGTAAAAAACAGATCGACTTCACCGATCGCCTGTACGCCGGGCCGACCGCTATCGTCACCCGCAAGGACTCTGGCTTGCTACCCACCGCCGAATCGCTGCAGGGCAAGACCATCGGCTACATGCAGGGCACGATTCAGGAAACCTATGCCAAGGCCAAACTGGCACCGGGCGGCGTGAAGTTGCGCGCTTATCAGAACCAGGATCAGGTCTACGCCGACCTGGTTTACGGCCGTCTTGATGCCTCGATCCAGGACAAGCTGCAAGCGCAGATGAGCTTCCTGACATCACCGCAGGGGGCAGACTTCAAGAACAGCGAGGGCATCAGCGACCCGCTGGTGCCATCGGAAATCGCCATCGGCGTGCGCAAGGACAACGAAGAACTCAAAGGCATGCTCAACGCCGCCATCAAGGCCCTGCATGAAAAGGGCATCTACGCGCAGATCCAGCAGAAGCATTTCGGCGATCTGGACCTCTACAACAACTGATCCTCGCGCCCCGAACGCTGCGTCCTGGTAACAGGCGCAGCGCTTGCAAGCGGGCGCCTCAAGACAGGTGACTGGCGTGAACTCCTTCCTGAATCTGATCGGGGTCGATCTTTCGGCCCTGCAAGGCTATGGCCCATTGTTGCTGCATGGCACCTGGGTCACCCTAAAACTGTCGGCGCTGTCACTGCTGGTGAGCATGGCGCTGGGGCTGCTCGGCGCGGCGGCCAAGCTGTCGCCGCTGAAGCTATTGAACCTGCCCGCGACTTTCTACACAACGCTGATTCGCGGCGTGCCGGACCTGGTGCTGATGCTGCTGATTTTCTACAGCCTGCAAGGCTGGCTGAGCAGCCTGACCGAGGCCATGGGCTGGCCTTACATGGAGATCGATCCGTTTGTAGCCGGCATTGTCACCCTCGGCTTCATTTACGGCGCGTATTTCACCGAGACCTTTCGCGGGGCGATCCTCAGCGTGCCAAACGGTCAGCAGGAAGCCGCCGCGTGCTTTGGTCTGAGCCGCTGGCAGCGTTTTCGCTTCGTGGTGTTCCCGCAGATGATGCGGTTCGCCTTGCCGAGCCTGGGCAATAACTGGCTGGTACTGCTCAAGGCCACGGCGCTGGTGTCGATCATCGGTTTGTCGGACCTGGTCAAGGTGGCTCAGGAAGCCGGTAAAAGCACCTTCAACATGCTTGATTTCCTGCTGCTGGCAGGCGCGCTGTATCTGTTGATTACCAGTGCGTCGAACTACGTTTTGCGCGTGCTTGAACGACGTTATAACCAGGGAGTGCGGGGGATGGCGCGATGATCGAGTTGATTGCCGAATACTGGAAACCCTTTCTGTTCAGCGACGGCTATAGCCTCACTGGATTGGCGATGACCTTGTGGCTGTTGGTGGCGAGCATCGTGATGGGGTTCTTCCTCTCGCTGCCCCTGGCGATCCTTCGAACCTCACGCTGGGGCCTGCTGCGCTGGCCGGTTCAGCTGTTCACCTATGTGTTTCGCGGCACGCCGCTGTATATCCAGCTGCTGATTTGCTACAGCGGGATTTACGGCATCGCCGTGGTCCGCTCGCAACCGCTGCTTGAAGCGTTCTTTCGCGATGCGATGAATTGCACGTTGCTGGCGTTCACGCTCAACACCTGCGCCTATACCGTAGAGATCTTCGCCGGAGCGATTCGGAGCATTCCTTACGGCGAAATCGAGGCGGCCCATGCCTACGGCTTGAGCGGCTGGCGCCTGTACCTGCGGCTGATCCTGCCGTCGGCCTTGCGCCGGGCACTGCCGTATTACAGCAACGAAGTGATCCTGATGTTGCACGCCACATCGGTGGCGTTCACCGCGACCATTCCCGACATTCTCAAAATCGCCCGGGACGCCAATGCCGCGACGTTCATGACCTTTCAGGCTTTCGGTATTGCCGGCCTGTTGTACCTCGCATTGTCGTTCGGTCTGGTTGGCGCGTTCCGTCTGGCGGAGAAGCGCTGGTTGAGCTTTCTCGGGCCGGCGCACTAATTCCTCTTTTCATCCAGAGCAGCGCCGAGGCCGGCGCTGCTGCAGGAGACTCATGCATGTACAAACTCACGGTTGAAAATCTGTACAAACGTTTTGGTGACAATGAAGTGCTCAAGGGCGTCTCGTTGAACGCACGGGCCGGCGATGTGGTGAGCATGATCGGCGCCAGCGGCTCGGGTAAAAGCACCATGCTGCGCTGCATCAATTTTCTGGAGCGGGCGGACGAAGGCGCCATCGTGCTGGAAGGCGAGCGCATCATCACTCGCCCGGGCGCTGGCGGCATGCGCGTCGCCAACCCGGCGCAGTTGCAGCGCTTGCGCACACGCCTGGCGATGGTGTTCCAGCATTTCAATCTATGGAGCCATCTGACCGTACTGGAAAACATCATACTGGCGCCGTGTCGGGTGCTGGGTGTCAGCCGCAAGGCCGCTGAAGACAGCGCGCGGGCGTATCTGGATAAGGTCGGTTTGCCGCAACGGGTGGCCGATCAATACCCGGCGTTTCTGTCCGGCGGCCAGCAACAGCGGGTCGCGATTGCCCGGGCGTTGGCCGTGGAGCCAGAGATTCTGTTGTTCGACGAGCCGACCTCGGCCCTCGATCCGGAGCTGGTAGGCGAGGTGCTGAAAGTGATTCAAGCGCTGGCCGAAGAGGGGCGGACCATGTTGATGGTGACCCACGAAATGGGCTTTGCCCGGCAAGTGTCCAGCCAGGTGTTGTTCTTGCATCAAGGGCGGGTCGAGGAGCAAGGTGATGCAACCATCCTCGACCAACCAAAGAGTGAACGGTTACAGCAATTTCTATCGGGTCGTTTGAAGTGAGGCAAGACGTACATGGCGGATATCCGCGATATGTCGATTGTGCTTGATCGTATTGATCAGGCCATCATCGAAGTGCTGCGCCACGAAGGGCGCATCACTTATCAAAAGCTGTCCGAGCGCGTGCACCTGACGCCCAGGCCGTGCCTGGAACGGGTGCGCAAGCTCGAACAGCTCGGGGTTATCCGTGGCTACGGCGCGATTCTCGATGAAAAGAAACTGACACCGGGGTTGTCGTTGCTGGTGTTGGTTGCGTTGTCGAACCAGAGCGGGCGGGCGGCGCAAAAGGCTTTTGAGGCCAAGGTCCGTGGTTGTCCGCAGGTGCTGGAATGCCGCTTGATCAGCGGCGCGTTCGACTACAGCCTGCGCATGCGTTGCCGGGACATGGAACATTACCGGGTGCTGACGGAAGTCTGGTTCGACGACCCGGAATTGCACATTGATAAGCTGGTCAGCCATCCGGAATTGGCGATGGTCAAGACCACGATGGAATAAGCGCCGAAAGATCGAAAGATCGAAAGATCAAAAGATCTCAGCCTTCGGTAGCTCCTACGTAGACCGTGTATACCGCAATTTTTGGGTATGAACACCGCCTCTGTAGGAGCTGCCGAAGGCTGCGATCTTTTGCTTTTCGGCCCTCGCCGAATCGGCTGACCCAACCACGTTTTTCAGCCATTTTCATCACATCGCCGGCCCTTAACAACCGGGTTTTTCCGCCGCCGAAACAGACAATGAGTGCCTCTCAACCCTCATTGAATCTGTGCCCATGCAAACCACCAATACCGTTTTGATGATTCGCCCGACACGTTTCTCGTTCAATCAGGACACGGCGGCGAACAACCGTTTCCAGCGCCCGGCCGATGTGTCCGAGGACGTGCAGCTCAAGGCCTTGCAAGAGTTCGATGGCTACGTCGCCGCGCTGCGCAGCCACGGCGTCGAAGTCCTGGTGCATAACGACCGCGAAGCGCCGCATACCCCCGATTCGATCTTCCCCAACAACTGGTGGAGCAGCCATCCCGACGGCACGTTGGTGCTGTACCCGATGCAGGGCCACAACCGCCGTCTGGAGCGCGACAAAGGCGTGCTCGACTGGTTGCGGGACGAGTACCGGGTCGAGCAGATGCTGGACCTTTCCAGCCTGGAACAGCAGGAAGTGTTCCTCGAAGGCACCGGCAGCATGGTGCTGGATCGCGAGCAGCGGATTTGTTACGCCGGCTATTCCACCCGTACTCACGCTCGGGCGCTGGACCAACTGGTCGACCATTTGGGTTACGAGTTGTGCGCCTTCAATGCGGTGGACCGCCAGGGCGTGCCGATTTATCACACCAACGTGATGATGAGTGTCGGTACTCGGCTGGCCATTGCGTGCCTGGCCTCGGTCACTAACCCGGCAGAACGCCTGGCGCTGCGCTCACGGCTGGAAGACAGCGGTAAAAAGGTGATTGCCCTGGACTGGGCGCAACTGGAGTCGTTCGCCGGCAACATGCTGGAAGTCCACAACGCCGCGGGCGAACCCTTACTGGTGATGTCACGCACCGCCTGGCAATCGCTGGATGCCGATCAACGCCGCTTGATCGAAACCCACGTCACGCCGCTGCCGGTGAACATCGACACCATCGAACGTATTGGCGGCGGTAGCGCTCGCTGCATGTTGGCCGAAGTCTTTCTATCCAAGCGTCAATCTGAACGTCAGCCGAAAGCTGCCCAGGAGCAAGTGCGATGATCGTCCGTCCTGCAACACCGGCAGATTTGCCGGCACTGTTGGCCCTGGCTCATAGTGCCGGGACCGGTTTGACCACGTTGCCGGCCGATGCGTCGCGCTTGAGTCATCGCCTGGAGTGGGCGGCGAAAACCTTCGCCGGCGAGGCAGAACGTGCGGATGCCGACTACCTGTTTGTGCTGGAGAACGACCAGCAGCAAGCGGTCGGTATTTGTGCCTTGGCGGGCGCTGTCGGCCTGCGTGAGCCCTGGTACAACTATCGACTGGGCCTGTTTGTCGCCGCGTCGAAAAACCTCGGGATCAATCAGCAACTGCCGACGTTGTTCCTTGGCAACGACATGACCGGCCACTCGGAATTGTGTTCACTGTTTTTGCACGCCGATCACCGCAGCGGTCTGAATGGCCGCTTGCTGTCCAAGGCGCGCTTCCTGTTTCTGGCGGAGTTTCGTCAGCACTTCGGTGACAAGGTGATCGCGGAGATGCGCGGTTATTCGGACGAAGAGGGCGTCTCTCCGTTTTGGGAAGGTCTGGGTCGGCACTTTTTCAAAATGAATTTCGCCGACGCCGACTACCTCACGGGCCTTGGCAACAAAACCTTCATCGCGGAACTGATGCCCAAGTTTCCGCTGCCGACCTGCCTGCTGCCTGAAGCGGCACGCGCGGTCATCGGCCGCGTTCATCCCAACACTGAACCGGCGCTGGGCATGCTCAAGGCTGAAGGCTTCGAGCATCGGGATTACATCGACATCTTTGATGGCGGGCCGCTGATCGAATGCGCCACCGGCGACATCCGTGCGGTGCGCGACAGCCAGGTGTTGCAACTGAGCATTGGCACCCCCGGAGAACACGCAGCGACGTACCTGATTCACAACCGCCAGTTTGCCGAATGCCGGATTACCGCAGCCCCGGCGCGAGTCGCCGCTGGCACCTTGATTGTCGATGCGCAGACGGCGAAGACATTGGGCTTGAGTGCTGGTGCATCGGTACGCGCGGTGAGTTTGGCGGTGCCGGCGCGGCAGCAGTCTGCGGCCTGAACTGTTGTCGAGTCCAACTTCAACCTGTGGCGAGGGAGCTTGCTCCCGTTCGACTGCGCAGCAGTCGCAGGCTCGGTGAAGGGGCCGCTTCGCAGCCCAGCGGGAGCAAGCTCCCTCGCCACAAAAGCCTGCTGCTGCCGTTGATGAACTCAGACTCTGCTGCTCAGCACTTCGCCGATACTGCGCCGCTTCGCATGCAACTCACTGGCATGAATCAACTGCTCGAGGTCTTCAGGGGTGACGTCGTAGAAGGCCTCCATGTCGGCGAGTGCGCGTCGCAGATCTTCGGCGGTGATCGCCTGGCTGTCGGCCGCGGGCATTAGCGGGGCCGGTTCGGCGGGACGCTTGGGGTAACGAATGCGCGTGAAGTTGTTGTACGCCAACGCGCTGAGCAGCATCGTCGAGCCGCTGAGCATCACCGGGCCGAGGGCTTTCCAGTCCATGGCGATGGTCGCCGGGTCTGCCAGCACCATCAGCAGCGCCAGCGCCCCGGCGGGTGGGTGCAGGCAACGCAGCCAGCACATCAGAATCAGCGCCATGCCCGCCGCGAGGCAGGCGCTGCCGAGGGTGCGGCCGAGTACGTGAGCGACCAGCAGCGAGATCACCCCCGCGCAGAGGTAACCGCCAAGAATCGACCACGGCTGGGCCAGCGCACCCGAGGACACGGCGAACAGTAATACCGCCGACGCGCCCAACGGACCTATCAGATGCAGCGCCACATCGATGCCGAACACCTGGCCGCACAACCAGACACTGAACATCGTCCCCATGGCCATGCCGATGGCGGCACGGCTCCATTCGGAGGGGCGGGTGTTGATGGCGGCGGGCAACCAGTGAGCGAGCATGACGAACATCGATCCTTTGACAAAAACCAGGGCAAAAAAAAGGCTTGTCCGGATACCCGGAAAGCCCTTGAAGTGGTTCCAACTATTGGGGGAGGAACGGCGCACAGTGTGCCGGTCATTACCGATGCTGACAAATTCATATTAATGCAGCTTCAATGCATTATTTTTGCAGCATCGCGACGCGTCGACCGCTCATGAAACAGAGAAAGCCGCCCATCGCCGTCAACGCGCTCAGGGCGTAGAACATGGTGGGCGCGGGCGTGTGCATCAGCAGGAAGCCGCAGATCACCGGGCTCAGCGCACCACCGAGGGCTGCGAGGTTCTGCGCGCCATAGTAGCTGCCGCGCAGTTCTTCCGGGGCCAGGGTGTCGACGAAGAGGAATTCGGCCGGGTAAATGATCATTTCGCCGAGGGTGAAAATGAACATCGCGATGCACCAGCTCACCAGGCTGTCGGCCAGGCTGAAACCGATCAAGCCGAGGATGAACAGGCTGCTGCCGCCGACAATCCAGTAACGCAGTTGTTCGCGTTTGAGAAACCGGCCGATCTGGTATTGCAGCAGGATCACGCTGATGGCGTTGCAGGCGAGCAGGGCGGCCATGGTTTCCAGCGCTCGTTTGGAGTCGTGGGTCACCAGCAGGTATTGCGACAGGTACAAGGTAAAACGACCGTGCACCACGGTACTGAGCAGGCAGCCGCAGGTGAACATGATCAGCGTTCGGTCGTTTTTCAGGGTGACCAGGGTTTTGAGAAAGCTTTGGGGCTGGCCGATGGCGGGTGTCTGGGCCGGGTCCTTGGGAATGCCGCTCATCAGGAAAATGCTGAAGAACGCGATGCCGCCGGCGATCAGGAACGGCGCAATCGGGTACACGCCGGCGATCACCACGCCGAGCATCGGGCCGGTGGCGTAGCCGATGTTGGTCAGGGTGTAGCGCAGCGAAAAAGCCTTGGCGCGCTGGCCCATGGGCAGGTTGTCGCTGAGGATTGCCTTGGAGCCGATCAGAAACAGCGCCGAGGCGGTTTCGGTGATCACCAGGGTGGCGGTGGTCAGGTAGAGGTTTTCGGCAAAGGTCAGCAGCACGAAGCCGATGGCACTGGAGAGCATGGCCAGGATCAGCAGCCGGCGCTTTTCGAGGCGGTCGATGATGTAACCACCATAGAGCGCGAGCAGGGTGGCGATGAACACCGCAATCCCGAGCAGCAGGCCGACGTCCTGTTGGTTGAGGCCGAGCTTGGTGCTCAGGAATAGCGTGAGCAACGGGCTGGTGATGGCGCGACTGACGACGATGGTCAGCGAGCAGATCATCAGCCGGCGGATAACGAGCGAGTAAGTGGCCACGGTGGGGCAAATGTCCTTATTCAGATTCTGTGGTGTTCGACGTGCAACGCCAGGCTCAACTCAGCCACCGATCAAGCGCCCTAACCGATTCCAGTTCTTCCAGCCGCCACAACTGCTCCAGCAGCTCTTTTGCCTGCTGCAGCGGTATCACCCGCCCGGCCAGGCTGAAGAATTTCTCCTCCAGCGCCGCATCACTCAGCGGATTGCCCGGCGCCCCCAACGGCACCTCAACGCACAGGCTCGCTTGCCGACCGTCCACGGTCCGCACGCTGACGACAGGCTCGCCATCCTCGGACAGATGCGGGTCGACTTCAAGGCGAATACGCGACATCCAGTGTGCAATCCGTGGGTGGCGGCGCTGTTCTTCGTCATAGGCTTCCAATCGGCAATGACCGTGATTCAGCCGGGCCGCCAGGGCATAACGCAGGCTCATCTGCGCCGCCGGCAACGTGCTGACGTCCTGGCCACCGCACATGTCCTGAAGGAATCCGCACAGCGACACCTGTACGTCCTCGACCTGCTCGGCGCTGATCTGCAATTGATCGAGCAACAAGCCCAATGCGTCGATCGCCGAATGCGTCCCCCGGCATGCCGCATAGGGCTTGATCGAGCAGCGCGCGAGTTTCCATACGTGGCCCAGTTCGGCGTCCAACGCCTCGGGTACAGCAGTATCCGCCGCGAGAGTCTTGAGGAAACCGCCCCAGACGTCATCGAACAGTTTTGTCGGGCCGGTGATGCCTTGTTGAGCAAACCGCGCGGCCAGCAATCCACCTTCGGCGGCGCGTCCGCTGTGGAGTCTTTTGCTTTGCGAACCGTCATGGATAAACGCCCACAGACCACCGCTGAAGCTGCCGGCGATGCCCAGTGCCGACAAGGTTTGTTGTGCATCCAGCCCCAGAATCCGTGCACTGGCCGCCGCCGCGCCAAACACTCCGCACGTCGCCGTGGAGTGCCAACCGGCGCCGTTATGGGCCGAGTAACTGCCGCAGGCTTCGAGCACCCGACGGCCGATTTCGTAGCCGATCACCACCGCAGTGATCAGTTCGCGGCCGTCTACTGGCTTCGTTGACATCGACAGCGCCGCCATCACCGCCGGCAGCACCACCGCGCCGGAATGGTCGCAGCCGCCGGTATCGTCCAGCTCCAGGGCATGCGCGGCGATACCGTTGAGCATGGCGGCTTGCGCCGCGCCGACTCGCTGACCGGTGCCCCAGACCAACGTGCTGCCGGCTTCCCCCTTGAACACCTGACGCGCCTGTTTCGCCACATCGCTGCCGGCTCCGGCCAGGGCTGCGCCGAAAGTGTCGAGAATGTGTCGTTTGGCTTGCTCCACCAACGCGGCGGGTAAATCGTCGAAACGGGTATCGACGCAGAACTGCGCCAGCCGCGCCATTCGCATAACCCCATCCTGATCTCTCATACGCCGTAATCCCGATAATGACGCTCGTACACAGCGGCCGGGTGATCCTCGGTCACCGGCGCTGCCGACTCGGCCCACCACTGAGCCACTTCGGCACCGGTGGCGATCCACACATCGTCGTGCTGCTGAATGCTTTGCAGCAATTCGCGCAACACGCCGATCCGCCCTGGCGTGGCGATGATTTCCGGGTGCAGCCGCAGTACGTAACACAAGCCGAACCGGTGAAACCCGGCAAAGTCCATCTTCAGATTGCCAAGGGTGTGGCTGTAAGAAGCGATGCGCGATTGCGCCGGTGGCACCGCCGGGCTGAGGTTGAAGGCGAAATAGGGCTCGTCCTCCAGTTCGTAGTGCAACGGCAACTCGATCACCTCAGGCGCCGTCGGATGCGCGAAGGGCAAATCATCGCCGCGCCATGACGAGGACCAGCGGATTCCATGCTCACGCAACGCCTCGATGTAACCCGGCGCGCCATTGCCGGCGGGAATGCGAAAGCCTGTCGGACGCTGGCCGGTCAGCGCGCTCAAGGCCGCGCAGCCCTTGGCGATTTCGGCGCTTTGCTCGGCCAGGGTCAGGTTGTCGTAGTGCTGATGGCGATAGCCGGCGCAGGCAATCTCGTGCCCGCCGGCCTGGATCGCCCGGAGGTGTTGCGGGTTTTCCTCGGCGACGATGCCGGGCACGAACCAGCTGCTGGAAACCCCCAGTTCTGCGAACACGCCAAGCAAACGCTCGACCCCGCGCTGGGTGCCGTAGCGCCACACCGACAAGGTCTTGTCGCGCCCGGCGACTTCCGGCGCCTGGGTGAGGATGCCGTGGATGTCGTTGTAATCGACCGTCAGCACCACGGCGCAGCGGTAGCCGTTGGGCCAGACAATGGAATCAGCCATGGTGATGCTCCTTCAGCCACCAGTGGGCGACGTCGCGGCAGGTGGCGAACCACACGTCGTCGCGCTGGCGCATGTGTTCGAAGAGTTTTTCCAGTAACAGGATGCGCCCCGGTTTGCCGGTGATCTTGGGGTGGAACAGGGTGGTCAGGCACAGCCCTTCAGCCATGGCGCCATCGAACTCGCGGCACCAGTTATCGAGGGTCAGTTCGTAGCTGGCGGTGCGGTCCAGCCCGGAAGGGAAGTCCGGTGCGCGGGTGTAGGCGAGGGAGGCGTAGTCGTCCATTTCCCAGCGGCCGGGGATTTCCACCAGTGGTGTATCGAAGCCCGGCACCTTGACCAGGTAGGGCCGGTCATCGCCGCGCATGCTGCTGGAATAGCTCACGCCGGCTTCCACCAGCATGGCCGGCGTTTCGGCCCGCCAGTCGCCGGACGGCGTGCGGAAACCTTCAGCGCGGATGTTCAGGTACTTCCAGAACACCTCGCGGGATTTGTGCATCACATCCTTCTGCTGTTCCAGCGTCAGGGCGTAAAAAGATTCGTGTTTGTAGCCGTGATAGGCCACCTCATGCCCGCGCTCGACAATCGCCTGGCACTGTTTCGGCCAGTTCTCCACGACCCAGGCCGGGACGAAGAACGTGGTCGGGATGCGGAACTCATCCAGCAGATCGAGAATCCGCGGCAGCGCCCGATAGGGGCCGTAACCGCCGAAACCGAAATACTCGGGCTTGCGCCAGATCGAGCCGTTAAGCATGGCATCGCCGGTGGGGCCATCGAGGTCGAAGGCCAGGGCGAGGCAGGCCTTGTGCTGGTCGGGCCAGGTGGATTGCAGCGAGGAGGACATCGTGGCGCTCCAGAATTTATAGTTGAAACACCCGTAGCAGCTGCCGAGCCCGCGAGGCAGCTGCCACGAACCGTGTTATTTCCCGGCGTTGATGGTCACGGTCTTGATCGCGCCCAGTTCCAGGTCCCATTTCTTCAGGATTGCCTGGTAGCTGCCGTCATCGATCATGCTTTGCAGCGCGACTTTCACCGCTTCGCTCAGCTCAGGTTTTTTCTTGCTCACACCCATGCCCGAGAACTGCTTGGAGATCGGCAGGCCCACGGTTTTGTACATGTCCTTTTCCTGGGTCTTGAGGTACGGCAGGGTTTCGCTGCCTTGCATGGCCGCGTCGATACGGCTCTGACGCAATTGCGCACGGGCGTCGGCCGAGCCCTCGGTGCCGATCACGTTGATCGCAGGTTTGCCGGCGGCTTCGCAGTTGGCCTTGCTCCACTCGGCGATTTCCGCCGGGAAGGTGGTACGGCGGCTGGTGCCGACTTTCTTGCCGCACAGGTCGACGATCTCGTTGGTGTCCTTGTTTTTCTGCAAGGTGTAGAACTGCGGGCCACTGGTGAAGTAATCGACGAAGGTCACGCTGGCCTGACGCTCGGCGGTGTCGGTCATGCCCGACAGCACCATGTCTACGCGGTCGGTCGTGAGCGCGTTGATCATTTGCTCGAAGCCGGTTTCCTGCCATTTGATCTTCACGCCCAGACGTTCGGCCAGGGCGTTGCCCAGGTCATAGTCAAGGCCGGTGAGGGTGTTGGTGGCCGGGTCCTTGAAATCCATCGGCGGGTAGTTCGGCATGATCGCAACAACGATCTCGCCCTTGTCCTTGATGCTGGCCGGCAACTCGGCAGCGAAGGCGAAACCGGATGCCAGGACGCTGGCAAGTACTGCTGGGATTACTAGGTTCTTCATGGTCGTTCTCTTATGAGTGTTGTGAGCGCCAAAGAGCGCTTAGGTTCGAACGGCAGAAATGAAGCTTTGGGTGCGTGGGTTTTGCGGACTTATTAGTATTTCTTCGGGGCTTCCAGCCTCCACGATCTGCCCGCCGTCCATGAACACCATGCGGTTGGAAACCTCGCGAGCGAAGCCCAGTTCATGGGTGACGACGATCATGGTCATGCCGGTTTGCGCCAGATCGCGCATCACCGACAGCACCTCTCCGACCAGTTCCGGGTCGAGTGCCGAAGTGGGTTCATCGAACAGCATCAGCTTGGGGCGCATGGCCAATGCACGGGCAATGGCGACACGTTGTTGCTGACCACCCGACAGTTCGATCGGGTAGCTGTTGCGCTTGTCGGCCAGGCCGACGCGAGCGAGCAGTTCCACGGCTTCTTCGTGCGCCTCTTTGGGCGAACGCTTGAGCACCTGGCACGGCCCTTCGATGATGTTTTGCAGTACAGTCATGTGCGGGAACAGGTTGAAACGCTGGAACACCATGCCGGTGGCCAGGCGCTGACGGGCGATCTGCGACTCGTTGAGCTCGTGCAGTTTGTTGCCGACGATCCGGTAACCCACCAGTTCGCCGTCGACCCACAGGCCGCCCTTGTCGATTTTTTCCAGCTGATTCACGCAACGCAGCAGGGTGCTTTTGCCGGAGCCGGACGGGCCGATGATGCACAGCACTTCACCTTGCTCGACCTCGATGTTGATGTCCTTGAGCGCGTGGAAATGGTCGTAATACTTGTTCAGGCTCACGGCCTTGACGATGCTTCTCATGTTGGGCTCCTCAAGAACGCTTGCCGGCGCCGCGAGCGAAACGACGCTCCAGACGGCTTTGACCAAAGGACAGCACGGTGACCGTGGCCAGGTACCAGATACCGGCGACGATCAGCAGCTCCATCACACGGGCGTTGGCGTAGTAGATGTTCTGCGCGTTGTAGAGCAGTTCCGAATACTGGATGACGCTCGCCAGGGAGGTCATTTTCACCATGCCAATGAATTCGTTACCGACCGGCGGAATGATGATCCGCATGGCCTGGGGCAGGATGATCCGGCGCAGGGCTTGCAGGCGCGGCATGCCGATCGACTTGGCGGCTTCGTACTGGCCGGTGTCCACCGACAACAGGCCGGCACGCACCACTTCGGCGGTATAGGCGCCCTGGTTGATGCTCAAGCCGAGGAGGGCGGCTACGAAGGGCGTCATCAGGCTTACGGTGTCCATTTCGAACAGGCCGGGAATGCCGATGGTGGGGAAGATCAGCGCCAGGTTGAACCACAGCAACAGCTGCAGGATCAGCGGCGTGCCACGAAACAGCCAGGTGTAGGTCAGCGCCACATAGCGCAGGATCGGGTTGGCCGACATGCGCATGATCGCCGTGATCACCCCGAAGACAATGCCCAGCGCCATCGCCAGCACCGCCATGACGATGGTGTTGAGCAAGCCCCACATGATCGCTTGCGAAGTGAGGAACTGGCCGATGTACGACCATTCGATCTTGCCTTCGGCGAAGGCTCGTACCAGGCCAATAATCGCAATGACGATGACGCTGGCGAAAAAAATCCGCCCGTAATAACGCCGTGGCACGTGTTGGTACTGGGTGATATCGAACTGGTTTTCCGCCAGTTTGCGCTCCGCCTGGAGTCGTTCTGCCTGTGTCTGGCTCATGTTGGTTCTCCGTACGCCGCCCTCGATACGGGCGGCGTGTGTGGTTTATCAGTTGCAGCGCTCGCGCAGGGTTTTCGCCCTGGATCAGAGACGGAAGCCCTGATAGTTCTCGGTCCATGCTTGCTGCGCGACAAGGGCGGTTTTCAGTCGGCCGATCTGCTCGCGCACCTGTTGCGGCGCGGTACCGCCCCAGCCACTGCGGGCGGCGATGGCGGCTTCGAGGGTCAGGCTGTCGCGCACCTCAGGTGTCAGGCGCGGATCGATCTCGGCCAGCAGCGCCGGTGAGGCTTCCCACAGTTCGATGTCGTGTTTCTCACAGGCCTGGACCAATGCGCCGGTGATTTCATGCGCTTCCTTGAACGGCACACCGCGCATCGCCAACCAGTCGGCGACTTCGGTGGCAAGGGTGAAACCCAGTGGTGCCTGACGGCGCAGTTCTTCGACGTTGACTTTCATGGTCGCGACCATCCCGGCCATGGCCGGCAGCACCAGCAGCAGGGTGTCGACGCTGTCGAGCACGCCGTTCTTGTCTTCGCTCAAGTCACGGTTGTAGGACAGCGGCAGGGATTTCAGCGTCGAGAGCAGGCCGGTCAGGTTGCCGATCAAGCGGCCAGCCTTGCCCCGGGCCAGTTCGGCGATGTCCGGGTTTTTCTTCTGCGGCATGATCGAACTGCCGGTGGCGTAGGCATCGTCCAGCGCGACCCAGCGAAATTGTCGCGACGACCACAGGCAGAATTCTTCGGCGAGGCGGGAAATGTTGATCCCGAGCATGCTGGCGATAAACAGGAACTCGGCGACGTGATCGCGGCTGGCCACGGCGTCGATGGAGTTTTCGCACACGCCGCTGTAGCCCATTTCCTTGGCCGACTGCTGGGGCAGGCGAGCGATGGCGGAACCGGCCATGGCCGCCGCACCCAGTGGCGACAGCGAGGTGCGCGCGTCCCAGTCCACCAGACGCTGCACGTCGCGCAGCATCGATTGGGCGTGGGCCAGCAAGTGGTGAGCGAAGACGATCGGCTGGGCCTGTTGCAGGTGAGTGAAGCCCGGGCAGATGCTCTCGACGTGTTGCTCGGCCTGCTCCACCAGCGCTTGCTGCAAGGCCAGCACTTCAACGGCCAAGGTACGGACGTGATCACGCAGGAACAGCCGCAGGTCGTTGGCGGTCTGGTCGTTGCGCGAACGGCCGGCGCGCAGCTTGCCGCCCAGTGCGCCGAGCCGTTCGGTCAGCAGGCGCTCGATGAAGGTGTGCACGTCTTCGTCGTCCAGGGTCGGCGCGATGCTGCCGACACGGAAGTCATCACCGATGCGCTGCAGGGCGTCGAGCATGGTCTGGGTTTCCTGCTCGCTCAGAAGACCGGCGCGCTGCAATTCCCGGGCATGCGCCTTGGAACCGGCGAGGTCGTACGGGGTGAGGCGAAAGTAGCGCTCGGGGCAACGGGACAGGGCCGCCAGGGCTTCGGACGGACCGCTCTTGAAGCGGGCACCCCAGAGACGGTCGGTGGTTTGAGACATTGTTGTTTTCCTCGTCGGTAACGCGAACTGAAATCGGTGTGCAGAGCCTGAAACAATTCCCGGAAATTACTCGGGTGTTGTCATGGCCAAGCAGTGTTCAAGAGGGCAGTTGCTAAAGGGCGAGAGCTGATCGAAGTGTCAGCTTTTAATAGTTCGAAATCAGTGAGTTGGCACTGATCGGCGGAATTTATTAACGGTTGCCAAGCCTTGTTTTCTGTGTTCATTATTATTAGCCAGCACTGTTTTTGTTGTTGGACACAGGTTGTTGAATAGGGCGCCAGAGGTAAATAAGCATTATGGAAACCCCACTTTCCAATTCCGGAAACCCGCCGCTAAAAACGGTACATCGGGCGCCGCTGGCCCTCAGCGGCCTGGACTTCAAACTGCTCAAAGTATTCAAGGCCGTGGTCGAGGCTGGTGGCTTCAGTGCGGCGCAGAACGAGCTGAATGTGGGGCTGGCGGCCATCAGCAAACAGATTTCCGACCTTGAGATTCGTATCGGCATGCGCCTGTGTACCCGGGGACGGGAAGGGTTTCACCTGACCGAAGAAGGGCGTCTGGTGTATCAGGCCTCGATCGATTTATTTGCCTCGGTCGATAACTTTCGTGATCGGCTTAGTTCTGCGCAGAATGAACTTATTGGCGACCTTGGAGTGGGCGTTATTGATAATACGATTACGGACTCCAATTCGCCGTTAGTTGCGGCGCTTAGAAAGATAAATGAAGAGTCGCCGAAAGTAAGGTTTCAACTTCAGGCATCCCAGTTAGATGAAGTGGAAAGAGGCGTTGTCGAGGGGCGGTTAGTGGCCGGAATTGTGCCGGTTTATCAAAAAAGAGAAGAGTTCGATTACTTCCCGCTGTATGAAGAATGCTCGTACGTGTATTGCGCTGTCGGTCATCCACTGTTCTCGGTGCCGGAGGCGGACATGGGCGGCAATGTGCTGCAGGATTACGAGTGCATCAACCACCGTTACGCGATCCATCGGGACAAACTGAATTTTGCCCGCTACGACAGCTTTTCCGCCTCGGCGACTCAAGTGGAGGCCGTGGCGCTGCTGGTCAAGACCGGCCGTTTCGTCGGTTTTCTGCCCGAGCATTACGCGGCCAACCTGGTGGCTCAGGGACAGTTTCGGGCGGTGCGTCCGGACCTGATCAACATCGTCACGCCGTTCAATCTGATCCTGCGCCACAACACCGTGCGCAGTCCGTTGGTGAAGGCATTCGCCCAGGCGCTGGGTGTGGATTTGAAGGCGCCGGTTTGATCTCGAACGTAGGTGTTCAAGTGTGGTTAACAGTAACTAACGGACAATACATGCCTACGTAGGAGCTACCGCAGGCTGCGATCTTTTGATCTTGCTCTTCAGCAACATCGAAACCATCAAAAGATCGCAGCCTGCGGCAGTTCCTACAAGGGAGGCGTGTGCAGCAATACGAAATCGTTTTTATCGAAACGTCCGCTCAATACCGGTGGCTGGGCACCCAGCGGAGTGCCTTGCAAGGCGTTGTAGTCGTTTCGGTCCATCATCAGCCAAGCCGGCCCCGAGAGGGCTTCCAGTTCCTGTGTCGACTCGGTGAACACCGGTTGAAAGTCCTGCTCGACATTGACCATGAACTTGATCGCCTTGGCGTCTTTGCCCATGCCGTGCAGCACCAACGGCGCCGGGGCTTTTTGAATCTCTGCGAACGCGGCTCGACTGAAGGCTTGCGTGTCGTAAAGCTGACGTTCGACCGGTTCATACACCAGGATATAAACCGACCACAGCGCCAGGACTGCGCAACAGGCCAGCACCTCGGCTCGCCAGTGGGAGCGGAACCAAGCCGCCAGCGTGATGACTTGCAGAGCCGCAAGCACGATCAATACCGGCACAAAGGCAGGAGGTTGTGCTGGCAGACGCCGCTGAATGATCAGCAATGCGACAATCAACACCCCCGGTATCACCAACCACAGCCCTTGCATCAAACCCCGCAACCAACCGAATACCCGACCTTGCGCCACCTGAAACGGGTACGCCGCAATGATCGCCGCCATGGGCAGCATCGGCAGCAGGTAACGGGCCTTTTTCGCCTGGGGAATCGATAAGCCAATCATCACGATCAACCCGGCCGCCGTGCAGTATTGCAACAAGCGTAATGCCGGACCTGCCTGCCGTGGATTCGTCAGCCAGACCGCGGCCAATACCAGCAGTGCCAATGGGTAAGCGAGCGCATAGTTGCCAAACGAAGCGGTGAAGTAATACAGCGAACCACTGACGCCTTCACTGCCGTCCATGCGCCCCATGAACTGCATGCGCACCACGTCATGCATGAAGGCCGTTCCACCACTGGCTTCGGCCAGCCACAGCAGTGCGCCGACGCACACCACCAACAACACCGCCGCCAACAGGCCAAAACCGAACAACCGCGACCATTGGCGATTGAGCAGGTAGTAGCTGCACAGCATACCGGTGGGGATCACCAGCCCGATCGGCCCGCGAATCCCGAAGCCCAACAGCAGCAGCACAAAAATCAGCGGCCACCGACGGGGCATCGCGAAATGATCGGCGGCGTACCCAAGGTAGAACACCGAAAAGGCCACGGCCGCCAGCATCAGGTCCTGGGACACGGCACGGGTTTCAGTGACAAATGTACTGGTGAGCAACAGCAACGCGATGCTTAGCAGCGCCCAGCGTGTGGAGCAGGGCGCGACCAACCGGTACATCAACGTGACGATCACCGCGGCGCCGATGGCGCTCGGCAACCACGCGGTGAGGCTATTGACCTGACCGAACGGCAGGGACAGCAGCCAGACAAACACCGTAGACAGCGCCGAGTAATCGGCATAGGGCTGGCCATAGGTGGTCGGGAAAAACGACGGCCCGTGGCGCAGCATCTCCTGGGCGAACAGCACGAACCGCGAATCGAAACCGATTGCTGTTTGCTGATAGACCCCCGCGATGAACAGCATGAACGTCAGCAGCCCGAACCCTAAGGACTGCCGACGAATGCCGGGCGATAGCGTACTCACGCGACGACTGAGGCCGATGGCCATTGCTGAAGGGGAATTGGCAATTTGCGGGATTCACCTCGGCCCATCGGGAAGTACAGGAAGCCGCTGCGGGCCAGGCGCTCTGCGTCGTACAGGTTACGTCCGTCGAAAATCACCGGTGCATTCAGGCGTTGCTGGATCAGGTCGAAGTCCGGCGCCTTGAACTGCTGCCATTCGGTGCAGATGATCAATGCATCGGCGCCCGAAAGGACTGATTCCGGCGTGCCCATGAGCATCAGCTTCGGTTCGTCAGGATAAAGCTGTTGGGTTTCCTGCATGGCTTCCGGGTCGAACGCCCGTACATTGGCCCCCGCAGCCCACAGCGACTCCAGTAGCACCCGGCTCGGCGCATCGCGCATGTCATCGGTGTTGGGCTTGAAGGCCAGGCCCCAAACGGCGAAGGTCTTGTCGCGCAAATCACCCTTGTAGAACGCGTTGATGCGTTCGAACAATTTGTGTTTTTGCCGCTCGTTGATGGCTTCCACCGCTTGCAGCAGGTCGCTGTTGCAATGGGCTTCTTCGGCACTGTGGATCAGAGCGCGCATGTCCTTGGGGAAACACGAGCCGCCGTACCCGCAGCCAGGGTAGATGAAGTGGTAACCGATGCGCGAGTCGGCACCGATGCCCAGCCGTACCGATTCGATGTCGGCCCCCAGGTGTTCGGCCAGTTCGGCGATCTGGTTGATGAAGCTGATTTTGGTCGCCAGCATGCAGTTGGCGGCGTATTTGGTCAGTTCGGCGCTGCGCAGGTCCATGAACATGACGCGGTCATGGTTGCGGTTGAACGGTGCATAGAGGTCGCGCATCACGTCGCGCACTTCATCGCCTTCACAGCCGATGATGATGCGGTCCGGGCGCCGGCAATCGGCCACGGCCGAACCTTCTTTCAAAAACTCCGGGTTGGAAACGATATCGAACTGCAGCTGACGGCCGGCCTTGAGCAGGTACTGGTCGATATGGGCGCGCAGCGTATCGCCGGTGCCCACCGGCACCGTGGATTTCTCCACCAGGATCACCGGTTGTTCACGATGACGCGCGACCGCTTCACCCACGGACAACACGTATTGCAGATCCGCCGAACCATCCTCCCGGGACGGCGTGCCGACGGCGATGAACAGCACCTGGCCATGTTGCACCGCGAACTTTTCGTCCGAGGTGAAGTGCAGCCGCTTGGCATCCAGGCTTTCACGCACCAGGCTGGCCAGCCCCGGCTCGAAGATGCTGACGTGGCCTTGTTGCAGCAACGCAACTTTTTTCTCGTCAATGTCCATGCACACTACGTCATGGCCGACTTCAGCCAGGACGGCGGCTTGCACCAGACCAACGTAACCGCTACCAAATACACTGATTTTCATGATGCACTCCTAAGTTCGGGCGCGCGAGCAGGTCGAGAATTAATAGTGATGACCCCCAGGATGACCAGCGCCACTCCCAGGGTTTTTGAAAGACTGAAGGATTCGTTGAACAGCGGCAGGCTGGCGGCCAGCACATACACCAGCGCGTAGCTGATGCTCAGCAGCGAATAGGCCCGACCCAGCGGCACATCCCGCAGGGCGGCGAGCCAGGTGAGCATCGACACGGCATAGGCGAGGATGGCGGCCAGCACGACAATCACAGCGGGCATATCGACGCTGCCGCTGCTCAAGGCCGCTAACCACTGTTCGGGATGTGGCAAGCGAGTCATGCTCCAGCGCATGCCCAACTGCGCGGCGGTGCCCAGCACTACGCTGCCCATGGCAAAGGCGATTCCGCGACGCAGGCTCATGCGTGTTGCCCCAGCAACGCCACGCCACCAATCACCAGCGCCACGCCCAACCAGTGACGGCGGTCGATGACTTCGTGAAAGACGAAACGGGCGACCAGTGTGATCAGCACGAAATTCAGGCTGAGCATGGGATAGGCGATACCGACTTCGAGACGCTGCAACACCAGCAGCCAGACCAGCAAACCCAGCCCCAGAGAGGCGAGCGCCAGCCACAGCCAGGGCGAACGCAGTTTCTCGCCCCAGCCCGAGGTCTTGCCACGCCAGCTTTCCACGGCGTACTTCTGGGCGATCTGGCCAAGGCAAGTCAGCAGGCAGGCGGTCAGTAGCAGCAACAGGCTCATGACGCATCCCGAGGGAAGATCAGGATCACCAGGTTGCCTTGTTCATAACGTTTGCCATCCTTGGGCAGCAGTTCGATTTCTTGCAGTTCGTCATCCCCTTTGACCCGCATCACCACGCCGACCGAACCACTCTGACGCGCTTCGCGCATCCACTGTTGCACGTGCTCGAGATCGACCCGCTGCTGCATTGCATCTGGATCAGGGTAGTCGAGGCCGTATTTCAATTCGCCTATCGTGTTGTACAACGCCACCTCCGGGCGTTTCAAGCGCCAGGCCAGCGCCGAGGCAGCGCCCAGGTCGTTGCTCAACAGTTTGTCGGTTTGCGCCAGCTCCGGGGCGTGCTGGAGGATGAACTGGTCGGGCATCTTGTTCGCCACCACCGAATCCGGCATGCCGGCCGGCAGCACGCCGATCAGCAGCAAACTGCCAAAAGCCGGTGCCGCCCAGCATTGCAAGGGACGGAAGGCCTGCAGCAGGTTGGCCATGATCCAGCCGATCAACCCGATGAACACCAATACCAGGTTGTGCAGTTCGTGGGTGTACAGCGGTTTTTTCAGTTGCAGATAAACCAGCGCAATCAGGACGATCAGGCCCAGCGTCATGTTCAGCAGGCCATTGATCCCCAGCACCCGGCCTTGTTCCAGCTTCAGTCGGTCCGCCAGGGCATGGCCCAGCAACAACGCCAGAGGCAGCAGGCAGGGCATGATGTAGGTCGGCAGCTTGCCGTTGCTCAGGCTGAAAAACAGCAAGGGCATCAGCAACCACAGCAGCAGGAAAGCGATGTTGGCCTGACGCCGGGTCTGCCAGGCCTGTTTCAGCGCCGATGGCAGCAACGCCGCCCATGGCAGGCTGAACGCCACCAGCAGCGGCAGGTAGAACCACCATGGCGCATCGTGTTGGGCGTCATCCCCGGCGAAGCGGCGAATGTGTTCGTGCCAGAAGAAGAACCGCCAGTAATCGGGTTCCTGCGTGTGCACCGCCAAGGCCCACGGCAGGCTCACCGCGATGGCCACGACAATCGCCACTGGGCCGTAAGTCAGCAGTTCCCGCCAGCGTTTCTGCCAGAGCACCCAGGGCAGGGCGATCAATACCGGCAACGCCCAGGCGAGGAAGCCCTTGGTCATGAAACCCATGCCGCAGGCCAGCCCCAGTACAGTCCAGCCGAGCAGACGTTGGCCACGGCTGGTGCTGTCCAGCGCAAACCACAAAGCCACCAGGCTCAGGTTTACCCAGAAGGTGAATTGCGGATCGAGGTTGGCGTAGCCGGCTTGCCCGGCGATGATCGCAAAACTCATGTACAGCAGCGCGCAAGCAAAACTCTTGCGCGGCTCGTTCCACAGCCGGTGAGCGATCAGATAACACAGCAACACGCTCAGCCCGGTGCTCAGCACCGAGGCGATACGCACGCCAAACAGATTGTCGCCAAACAGCGCTTGGCCGATGGCAATCATCCAGTAGCCTGCGATGGGTTTTTCGAAGTAACGCAGGCTCATGAAGTGCGGCGACACCCAGTTACCGCTCAGGAGCATGTCCTGGCTGATCTGGGCGTAACGGGTTTCGTCGGGAATCCATAGGCCGTGGGTGCCCAGTGGCAACAAGTACGCCAGCAGCAGAACGACCAGTAATAACGGCAATGCCCAAGGTTTGCTCATGCGCCTTGAACCCCTAGCCATCCTTCGCGACCCTCAAGGGTGCCGCGTACAACCCGGCCCTTCGGCAAGATGACGGGGGCGTCGGGTAGCAAATTGCCCAAGGGTTGGAAATGAATATCACGTTGGCGAGCATCGGCCAGTAATTGGCGAAAATCGTTGGCCATCAGAATCCCTTCTACTTCGGCATGGACAGTGTAGACATTGAGTTTTTGCGGGGAGAACCGCTCAAGAATAAAGGTGTTGAAGTCTTTGGCTGCGACGGTGGGGCCGACCACTTCGTCGAAGGTCGGCAGGTCCACCGGAATCTGCGGTGCGCCCAGACTACCATTGGTCAGGATTGGCTGGAACAGGTGCTGGCCTCGACAATCGCTGTTGTAGCGAAAGCCGAAACCTTGCTTGGCTTCGATCACACGCTCGTCCGCCCGCCAACCGGCGGATGCCGAGCATTCGACTTTTTGACCGAGGATGTCACTGAGGCTATCGACGCCACGGCGAATTTGCTCGATCAGTTGCGCCTGGCTCCAGCGTCCGGCATTGGCCTGCCAGCCGTGGTGATCCCAGGCGTGCAGGCCGACTTCATGCCCGGCCGCCTGGGCCTGACGCATCAGGTGCCCGAGGTCGCGACCGATCGGTTTGCCCGGCCACGCAGTGCCGGCCAACAAAATATCCCAGCCATACAGGCCGGCAGCGTTGGAACGAAGCATCTTCCAGAGAAACTGCGGACGGATAAGGCGCCACAAGTGGCGCCCCATGTTGTCTGGCCCGACGCTGAAGAAAAACGTCGCCTTGACCTGTGCTTCATCGAGTATTTCGAGTAACCGCGGCACCCCTTCACGGGTGCCTCGGTAGGTGTCGACATCGATTCGAAGGCCTGCCTGCATCAACGTTTTTTGTCCGCGATTTCGAGCATGGCCTCGCGCAGGAAGAAGTCCAGCGTGTTGCCGATGGTTTCCTTCATCTCCACGGTGGGTGCCCAGTCAAGCAGACGCTTGGCGTTGGCGATGCTCGGTTTGCGGTGAGACACGTCCTGATAGCCAGTGCCGTAGAAAGCCTTGCTTTCGATATCGCGGAAACCGGCGAATGGCGGGAAGTTGTCGCGCAACGGGTGAGCTTCGAACTGACGCAGCAGTTCTTCGCCCAGCTGACGAATGCTGGCTTCGTTGTCCGGGTTGCCGATGTTGATGATCTGACCGTTGCAGACATCGTTGTCGTTGTCGATGATCCGCGCCAGGGCTTCGACGCCATCGGCGATGTCGGTGAAGCAGCGTTTTTGTTCGCCGCCGTCGAACAGGCGAATTGGCGTGCCTTCCACCAGGTTCAGGATCAACTGGGTGATGGCCCGGGAACTGCCGATACGCGCCGAGTCCAGACGGTCCAGGCGTGGGCCCATCCAGTTGAAAGGGCGGAACAGGGTGAAGTTCAGGCCTTTCTGGCCGTAAGCCCAGATCACTCGGTCAAGCAGTTGCTTGGAGATCGAGTAGATCCAGCGTTGCTTGTTGATCGGCCCGACCACCAGGTTGGAGCTGTCTTCGTCGAAGTTGGCGTCCTGGCACATGCCATAGACTTCGGAGGTCGACGGGAAGATCACGCGCTTGTTGTACTTGACGCAGTAGCGAACCAGTTTCAGGTTCTCTTCGAAATCCAGTTCGAACACACGCAGCGGATTGCGGGTGTATTCGATCGGCGTGGCGATCGCCACCAGCGGCAGGACCACGTCGCATTTCTTGATGTGGTACTCGATCCACTCCGAGTGGATGCTGATATCGCCTTCGACGAAGTGGAAGTTCGGGTGGCTGCGCAGGCGCTCGATGGCGTCCGAGCCGATATCCAGACCGTACACTTCATAGCGATCGTCACGCAGCAGACGCTCGGACAGGTGATTGCCGATGAAGCCGTTGACGCCAAGGATAAGCACGCGGGTGCGGCGCGGTGCACGGCCCGATTCGGCGCCACGCAGCACAGAACCGTCGACCAGCCCCAGCTCGTTGGCCAGTTGCGGGCCGCTGAGGTACAGGCCATTGTCGTTGCGTTGGCCGGCGTTGATCACCAGCGAGTCTTCGCCGCAGGCGATTCGCAGCGGATCGACGCTGATAACCCGGCCGGGTGCCTGGCCTTCGTTGCCCTTGACGACATCCGCGCTCCAGACAATCAACTTGTGCTCGCCCACGGCACAGAACGCGCCCGGGTAAGGTTGGGTCACGGCGCGGACCAGATTGAACAGTTCTTCGGCCGGTTTGCTCCAGACCAGTTTGCCGTCCGCCGGGGTGCGACGGCCAAACACTGTGGCTTTGGATTCGTCCTGCGCAGTCTCGCTGATTTTGCCTTGAAGCAGTGCAGGCAAGGTGTCGCGCAGCAGATCGCTGGCAGCCTGGCGCAATTTGCCGTGCAGGGTCAGCGCGGTGTCGGCGCGCTCGATCGCTACCCGCTCCTGGGCAATGATGGCGCCGGCATCGGCACGTTTGACCATGCGGTGCAGGGTCACGCCGGTCTCGGTTTCACCGTTGACCAGTACCCAGTTGGCCGGTGCGCGGCCACGGTAGCGAGGCAGCAACGAACCGTGCAGGTTGAAGGCGCCTTTGCTGGCCGTGGCCAACAGTGGTTCGCTCAGCAGGTTGCGGTAGTAGAACGAAAACAGGTACTCGGGGTTGAGTTTGCTGATGCGCTCGATCCACAGCGGGTGGTTGGCGTCTTCCGGAGCGTGCACCGGGATGCCTTTACGGGCGCACAGTTGCGCAACCGAGCCATAGAACGCATTTTCCTTCGGGTCATCGGGATGGGTGAACACGGCTGCAATCTCGAAACCGCTGGCAAGCAGGGATTCGATGCCGGCACAGCCAATATCGTGATAAGCGAAGACAACAGCTTTTGCACTCATGAGAGAACCTGATCTGAAGAAGTGGAAGTGAGACCGTCAACGGTGACAACGGGGGCAGGAGCAGAAGGGGTGCTACGTAAAACTTTTTCGATAAAGAACCGTGGACGTGCCCGGACGTCGCTGTACATGCGGCCCAGGTACTCGCCCAGCAGGCCCATGCCAATGAATTGCCCACCGGTGAAAACGAACAATACGGCGAACAGGACGAACGTACCGCCGCCCGCCCAACCGGCGCCGAAAGCCATGCGCAGCACAATCAGCGCGATGGCGAACAGCACGCCGAGGCCGGCCATGCCGAAGCCGACGATGCTCAGCAATCGCAGGGGCGTGGTGGTCATGCAGGTGATCAGGTCGAACATCAGGTTGATCAGGCGCATCGGGCTGTATTTGGATTCGCCGTGTTCACGCTCGGCGTGGGTCACCAGAATTTCCGTGGTGTGCCGGGCGAAGCTGTTGGCCAGGATCGGGATGAACGTGCTGCGTTCGCGGCAGGCGAGCATGGCGTCGACGATGGTGCGGCGGTAGGCGCGCAGCATGCAGCCGTAGTCGCTCATGGCAACACCGGTGGAGCGTTGCACGGCAAGGTTGATCAGCTTCGACGGCCAGCGACGCAAGGCCGAGTCCTGACGGTTGTTGCGCACCGTGGCGACTACGTCATAGCCCAGTTCGGCCTGAGCCACCAGCCGCGGGATTTCTTCAGGCGGGTTTTGCAGGTCGGCGTCGAGGGTGATCACCACGTCGCCCTTGCATTGTTCGAACCCTGCCATGATCGCCGCGTGCTGGCCGTAGTTGCGGTTGAGAATGACCGCCACCACCGGGCTGCCGTCGAGACTGGCCGCGTCCTCGAGGATTTGCGCCGAGTTGTCGCGGCTGCCGTCGTCGACCAGCACAATTTCGTAGTCATGATGCAGTTGCTGGCACGCCGCTTCGGTGCGCCGGAGCAACTCAGGCAGGCTGTCTTCTTCGTTATAGACCGGGATGACGATTGATACGCAACGGATCGGATAAGGTTTCACAGGCTTCTGTCCAGTGTTTTTTCAATGGCGCCGACGACACGATCGACATCATCGCTGGTCATGTCGGGGAACAACGGGATCGAACACAGCCGCGCCGAGTTCCATTCGGTGTTGGGCAGGTAGATGTTGGGGAAACGCTGCCGGTAGTAAGTGTGCAGGTGGGTGGCGATGAAGTGAATACCTGTGCCGATGTTCTGTTCCTGCAACGCCTTCATGAACGCCTCGCGATCCAGCCCGCAACGTTCGGCGTCGATGCGCAGGATGAACAGATGCCAGGCGTGCTGTTGCGCATGGGCCGGAATGGCCAGCGGTTGCACCGGCAGGCCTTCAAGGCGTTGCAGGTAGGTCTGGGCCAGCTCTGTGCGCTTGGCGTTGATCGCGTCCAGGCGTTCCAGTTGCACCAGGGCGATGGCAGCATTGATGTCGGCCAGGTTGTACTTGAAGCCGGGTTCGATCACCTGGGCCTGGGGTTTGCGGCCGTGGGTGAGGCGGTCGTAGGCGTCGACGCCCAGGCCATGGAACTTGAGCATGCGTACCCGATTGGCCAGGGCTTCGTCGTCGCTGACGAACATCGCGCCTTCGGCGCAGGTCATGTTCTTGATCGCGTGGAACGAGAAGATCGCCGTGCCTTGGGCGCCGACATGCCGACCTTTATAGAAAGTGCCCGCCGCGTGAGCCGCGTCTTCGATGACGGTGATGCCATGTTTGTCGGCCAGAGCGTAGAGCGGATCGAGGTCGAATGCCGCGCCGGCGTAATGCACCGGAATGATTGCCTTGGTGCGAGGCGTGATCGCCGCTTCGATGCTCGCCAGGTCGCTCATCAACGTGTCGCGGTCAACGTCGACGAAAACCGGCGTCGCACCGAGCAGGCAGATCATGTTGGCGGTGGACACCCAGGTCTGCGACGGAGTGATGACTTCGTCGCCGGGACCGATACCCAAGGCCAGTAAAGTAATGTGCATGCCACCGGTGGCCGAGGACAATGCGACGGCATGTCGACAGCCGACATAGTTGGCGAAGTGTTCTTCCAGTTGCTGGTTTTTCGGCCCGGTAGTGATCCAGCCAGAGCGCAGTACTTGCTCTACCGCAGCAATTTCTTCGTCGCCGATACTCGGGCGAGAGAAGGGGAGAAACGCCTGACTCATGGGCACCTCGGAACTGAAAAAAAATTAGACTATCAGGCTTGAACGTTGGATCCAACATCAGCGTAGACGCTAAAACAAACGCTGCATCAAGCAGTTGCCAGTAATTTGTGACAAATTACATCGGTTGACTTTGCTTGTCATGCCCGGCGGATTGGACGCCATCAAGACGCCATCTCCGGTCCGTTGAGGGTAAGCGCGATTTTGTGAAAGGAACATGAAAAACCGGTAGGTGATTCGTTTTATTTCAAGCCCATACAGGCACTGTTCAGACTTCTACCGGCTCATCGCACTTTTTGTAGGGAAAGGCGTCCAGAAGTGTCCGCCTTGATGGACTTGCGCTGCATTGCTTAGTTGTTTTTTTTCAATTGTTATATTCGGGGCGATTTCGTTTCTTACCCGTTACCGATTCAAAACCTTAAGGTTCGCTCAGTACATGAGCATGGCCGATGGTCGACACATGAACCTCGCTGCCAGCGGGTGGCGCATGCATGCCGGAGCTGCGCACCAGCAATGAACGCCCCGGACGCTCATCAGCGCTCAACGTCTGCAATTCCACGGTCAATGTGCAGGTATTACCGCCGAAATCGCATTCGGTGACCACGCCGCGACAGCCGTCCTGTTGCTCCAGGCCGTGGGGCGCGCTGATCAGCTGAAGTTGCTCGGGGCGCAGCATGATTTGCGCTGATCGGTTGTTTCTGTGGTTGTTGACCGGTATGCGACCCAGATCGCAATGAGCCCAACCCGCTTCGATTCTGGCCGGCATGACCACGGCATCCCCGAGAAACAGGGCGGTTTGTTCATCGGCGGGATAGCGGTAAAGGTCCAGCGGATGTCCGGATTGCACTAGCCGGCCCTGACGCATCACCGCCAACTGATCGGCGAATGACAACGCTTCACTTTGATCGTGAGTCACCAGAATGGTCGTGACACCGGCGTCAGCCAGAAGCCTTGCGACCAATTTGCGCATGGCGGCGCGCAAACCGGTATCGAGTGCCGAAAACGGCTCGTCCAGCAACATCAGCCGTGGTTGTTGCGCCAGGGCCCGGGCCAGCGCGACACGCTGTTGCTGGCCGCCGGAGAGTTCATGCGGCCAACGATTGGCCATGCTCGAGTCCAGTGCCACGCTGTCCATCAACTCAGCGACACGTTCCTGTTTGGCAACGCCCTTGGCCGCCAGCCCGAAACCGATGTTGGCGGCTACGGTCATGTGCGGGAACAGTGCACCATCCTGCGGAACATAGCCGATCAAGCGTTGATGCGCGGGTACCTCGCGGGTGCCGTCGACCAGCGTCTGACCATTGAGCGCAAGGCTGCCCGAGTCCGGGAACTCGAAACCGGCGATCATTCGCAGCAAGGTGGTCTTGCCCGAACCGGACGGGCCGACGATCACCGTACGGCTTCCCGTCGGCACCGACAGGCTGATGTTCTCCAGGGCTCGTTGAGAACCGTAGGACTTGCAGATCGAGTGGAGTTCAAGAGCGTTCATCGGCCAGCCGTGCGTTTGGATTGGTGGTAAAGAAGTCCGGTTAACGGAAGCGACAGCAGAATCATGAGCAAGGCATAGGGCGCCGCGGCGGCATAGTCGATTTCACTGGTCATTGCCCAGAAACCGGTGGCCAGGGTGCGCGTGCCATTGGGGGCGAGCAGCAGGGTGGCGGTCAACTCATTGCTGACCGCCAGAAACACCAGCGCAGCGCCAGCGGCAGCACCGGGTGCGGCCAGACGCAGAGTGATCAGCCACAACGCCCGACCAGGCGAACGGCCGAGGCTGCGCGCCATGTTCTCCAGTTCCACCGGCGCCTGGGCGATGCCTGCGCGCAAACTCACCAGGGCGCGGGGCAAAAACATCAGTAAATACGCCAACAGCACCGTGATGGTGGTCTGGTAAATCGGTCGGGCAAAATGAATCGTCAGCGTTACCAGTGCCAGCGCAACGACAATCCCCGGCAACGCGCTGGTAATGTAGTTGCAGCTTTCCAGCACACGTTGCAACGGGCCCGGTGAGCGAATCGACAGCCAGGCGATCGGGATGGCCGCGCATGTGGTAATGAGCGCACCGGCGGCCCCGAGCATCAGCGTCTGCTCCAGCGCCGGCAACAGTTCGCTCAGGTTCCAGACTTGCGCGCCACCGGCGATCAGCCACTTGCCAAGGGTGATCAACGGCACACCGAGTGCCAGCACACAGGTCATGCCTTGCAGCGTGAGCGCGAGCAGGGTGGTGCGCAACTTCAAGCGCACGATCCTTTGTTCGCGCGCGCTTCCCGACCCGACCCGGGCGTAGCGCGCCGTGCCGCGAGCAGCCGACTCGGCCGTCAGCATGGCGAGGCAGCAGAGCGCGAGGACGCCGGCCAGCATATTGGCAGCAGGCCCGTTGAAGGTGGACTTGAACTGATCGAAGATGGCCGTGGTGAAGGTGTCGAAGCGAATCATCGCGTACAGACCGTACTCGGCCAGCAAGTGCAGCCCCACCAGCAAGGCACCGCCGCAGATGGCCAGGCGCAACTGCGGCAGCACCACGCGAAAGAACACTGCCCAGGGCTTGAGCCCCAACGACTCGGAGACATCTTCGATGGCCGGATCGAGCCGGCGCAAAGTCGCTGCTATCGGCAGGTAAAGAAACGGGAAATAGGCGATGACCGACACCAGAACACCGGCAAACAGCCCATGAATCGGTGGCACCAGACTGACCCACGCATAGCTGTGCACGAATGCCGGCACCGCCAGCGGCGCCGTCGCCAACAGCGACCACCAGCGTCGCCCCGGCAAGTTGGTGCGTTCCGTCAACCAGGCCAGCGCCAGCCCTAGTGCGATGCACAAGGGAATAGTGAGCACCACCAGGAGCACGGTGTTGATCAGCAATTCGCCGACGCGTGGGCGCCATACCAGCGTCACCAGTGTCGCCCAGCCAGTCTGCACCGATACGCCGATCACGAAAGCAATCGGCAGTAACGCCAGTAACGACATCAGCACCGACAGACTAATCACCCAGGCGCCGCCGCGGCCTGCGAAGAGGCCGCGAGAGCGTGCGCGCAAGTGTGCAGAGGACGCCGCAGCGACCTCTGCCGGTAGCGTTTCAGGAAGCAATTAGAGCAACCCGGCCTGGGTCATCAGCTCAACCGCCTTTTTGCTGTCGAGTTTCGAGACGTCGACAGTCGGAGCGTCGAGTTGCTGCAGCGGCACCAGTTTCGGATTGGACTCTGCATTCTTGCCCACGGCGTATTCAAACGAGTTGCCGTTCTTGAGGATCGCCTGGCCGTCTTTGCCGGTAATCCATTTCAGGAATGCCTGGGCCTGTTCCTTGTGTTGACTGGAGGCCAGGACGCCGCCGCCGGACAGGCTGACAAAGGCACCTGGATCCTTGTGTTTGAAGTAGTTCAGCGAGGTGTTCTTGCTGTTCTCGCCGGTCTTGGACTGATCGACGAAGCTGTAATAGTGATAGATCACGCCGCTGTCGATCTGACCGGCATTGACCGCCTTGAGCACGGCGCTGTTGCCCCGGTAGGCGGTGAAGTTGGTTTTCATGGCTTTCAGCCAGTCGAGGGTCGCGGCTTCACCCTTGAGTTCCAATACAGCTGCGACGATGGCCTGGAAGTCGGCGCCTGCTGGCGAAGCAGCCCAGCGGCCTTTCCAGTTCGGTGCGGCGAGGTCCATCAGCGATTTTGGCAAGTCTGCTTCAGACAGCTTGCTCGGGTTGTAGACGAACACCGTGGAGCGCGCGGCAATCCCTACCCATTTGCCATGCGCCGGACGATAGGCCGCGCCCACTTGTTCCAGCGTGCTCGGCGCAACCGGTGCAAACAGCCCCGCGTTGTCGACCAACACCATCGCCGGGGAGTTTTCGGTCAGGAACACGTCGGCCGGGGAGGCTGCACCTTCCTGCACAAGCTGATTGCCCATCTCGGTGTCGTCGCCATTGCGCACGGTCACTTTGATACCGGTTTCCTTGGTGAAGCCTTCGATCCAGGCTTTGGTCAGGCTTTCGTGTTGAGCGTTGTAGACCACGATACCGTCAGCCTGCGCAGCGGCATACACATGACCGGCGCTGAGGAAAGCAGTGGTCAGCAATGCGTTTTTAAGGAACGAGGGGATGCGGGAAATCATTCTGTCGACGGCTCCTGTTTTTTTAGTCAACACGCGCGGATTCATTATTGGAACAATGCGAATCATTTGCATGTTTGAGTCGCCGCGAATGTAGAGCTCCAAATGAGAAAAAAACGTCAAAAAATCGTAAATAGATGTCATTTCACTGTCGGTGGAAAACTTGAGCCGACACGGTGGTGGGCAACTTTCAAACGATATCTTCGATCAGAGTGTGGCTTTGGGCCCCTTGGCTGAACTTTGGCCTGGTCTGAGGTGGCGTGGGGGCTCAAGGCTTATAACGCATCATAGCAATGGTCACGCGTGTCCCTGTCTGCGGCGTACTTTGAACCGTCAGATGTCCACCCAGTCTTTCGACAATCCGCTTGCAGTGGGCAAACCCAAGCCCGAACGACGATGGTTGCGACCGTGCGGCGTCGGCACGAAAAAACACTTGCCCCAACTGCCGGATCTCTTGCGCGGACATGCCTGCACCGTTATCGGTGATCCGGATGATCAAACCGCTGCCTGGTTGTTCGTCCAGAGTGACGTCGACAGTACCGCCGGCCGGGGTGTACTTGATGGCGTTGTCCAGCAAGTTGCCAAACACCACTTCCCACTGTTCCGGACCTCCGGCGACTTGGGCCTGATAATCCTCCAGCAGATGCAGGGAGAGACTGAGACCTTTGAGTTCGGCGGCCTTGCGCCAACGCTCAACGGCATTGAGCGCATTGTCATTCAACCCGCTTGCCTGCCCGGCAATCTCGGTGGTGCCCTCCAGTTGCGCAAGGTCCAACAGGCCGAGAGACAGGCGCTTGAGCACCTGCATTTCGGCCAGCACATCACGACAGGTCTGGGCGTAATCTTCGGCGTGCCGTGGCCGCGCCAGAATGACCTCCAGCGCAGAGGTCACGGCAGCAATCGGCGTCTTCAGTTCATGGGAGGCGTTGGCGATAAACAGCCGTTGATGTTCCAGCACCTCCTGAACCGCCGCTTCCATTTGCGCGTAGCTGTCGAACAGCAGTTTTTCTTCCGCCGAGTGCGCCTCGAACACCACCCGGCGGGTGAATTCCGGCGGCTTCAAGGTGCGCAGTTGTCGAGCGAAATGGCGAAGGTTGCGGGTGGAGAGCGACACTACGATAAAACTGCCAAGCGTCGTCAACAGCAATATCCCTATCGCGGCCAGAGCCACCACCCGTTTGAAGGCGTCGACCGCATTGAGCACCGGTTGCGCGTTGGTGGCCACCAGCAGCCTGGCTTTCAGCGGGCCTTCGGGGCCGGCGCGCTCAAGGTCGCCCATCTGTGCGATCCATTTCTCGTGACCGACATCGAACAGGAACGTCTCTTCGTCGCCCGCGCGAACCTGACTCATGGCCTCGCGAAGCGCTTTGCGCATTGACGGCGTTGGCCCCCAGGACTCTTGCAGCATCTCACCCGATATCGATGACAAATCAAAATACAGGTCGTGATCGTGATCCAGTTCCGAGGCGAATTCACCCTGGCGCTGATAGACCAACTGTGCGTTTTCGACGCTGATCAGCGACTCGATGACGTCCGACTGGGTATCAAGATGGTGCCGCAGTTCATCGAGCCGGGTGGTTTGCACCCAATGACTCAGCCACACATAGCCGACGAGCAACACACACGCCTGAACCACGAACAGCGTGAGTGCGATTTTGATGTTCAGTGCCAGGTTACGCCACACGAAGGATCAACCCTTTGCCGCGAACGGTTTCAATCTCGACGTCGGCCCCAGCCAACTTGCGTCGCAGGCGATTGAGCAGCACGTCCAGGCTGTTGCTGTCCGGCTCGCTGTCGAAAGGGTAGAGCAACCCCAGCAATACCGTGCGGGTCTGCAGTTGATTCGCCTTGCCGGCCAGCGCCACCAGTAGATTGTATTCCATGCCCGTGAGATCCAGCGGACGGTCGCCGATGCTGACCCGCAAGGTGTCGAGTTCGATGTTCAGATTGCCCAGTGTCAGCGATTTCGAGCCACGGGCGATCGAGCGTCGATAGAGGGCATTGAGCCGCGACACCAACTCGATCATTTCGAAAGGTTTGCTCAGATAATCGTCGGCGCCACGATCCAGGCCCTGCACCCGATCCACTACTTCGCTTCTGGCCGTGACCATGATCACCGGCACGTCGTTGCCCTTGCCGCGCACCACGCTGAGTACCTCCAGACCCGATATCTGCGGCAGCATCCAGTCCAGCACCAACACGTCGTATTCACTGGCATCGGCATAGTACAAGGCCTCTTTACCGTCCCTGGCCAGATCCACCACCCAGCCTTCTTCCTCAAGCCCGCGCTTGATGCTGTTACCCAGCAGGGCATTGTCTTCGGCCACCAGAACCTTCATCGCTCGCTTCCTGATCAGGCATCGCAGGCGTGCATTCATTGCATGTCCGGCACGCACTGGCAAGCCGTCGCACAGCCATGCGACTTCGTTAACAAGCGGTTCATTTTCGCTTCTTTAGACTGCCCGCCAGTGGTGAGCGAGCCTTTTGGCTTCGATTCGCTTTTCAGTCCCTTTTCTGGATTTCTTCCATGAGCCTTTCCAGTCGACGCCTGTCGTTCATCCTCCTGACGGGGCTGCTGGCCTGTCTGGTGGCTGCGACATTTTCCAGCCTGGCCACTCATGTGCGCTTCGGGCTGGAGTTTCGTGGTGGTTACGAGATTTATTACGTTGTGAATCCGGCACCGGGCAAAACCCTGCTCGCCAAGGATGACCTGTTGCAGACGGTCGCGATCCTGAGTAAACGCGCCGACAGCATCGGTATTACCGAGCCGGACATCCGGGTCGAGGGCGCCAACCATATTCGGGTGAAACTGGCAGGCCTGACGTCCGCCGAAGAATCACGCTCGCTGCTCGGAAGTTCGCAGGGGTTGCCCACGCAGCTGACTGAGAAATACACCCAGACCGTCGGCAGCGTACTCGGCAAAACCGCGCTGGCGGAAACCGTTCAGGCTGGTTTGATCGGCATCGCCTGTATTTTCCTGTTGCTGGTGGGGCTGTACCGCACCGCCGGTTTGATCGCCGCGTTTTGTACGCTGGTCTACCTGTGGCTATTGCTGATTGTGTTCACCGCCTCGGGTGCCACCTTGTCGCTGTCGGCGGTGGTGGCGTTTGTGCTGGGTATAGGCATGGCGGCGGATGCGAGCATCATTTGCCTGGAACGTATTCGCGAGGAAATCGACCTTGGCCGGTCTCTGCGCGAAGCCGTGGATAACGGTTTCAAAGGCTCGCTGCCGACGATACGTGATGCAAACCTGGTGACCGCGCTGGCGATGATTGCCTTGTTCGCGGCCGGCATCGGACCGATTCAAGGATTTGCGCTGACCATGCTGGTGAGCATCGTGATCAGTGTCGCCACTAACTTCTTGCTGATTCGCCAGCTGATGCTGTGGCTGGTCGATACCCAGTGGGTCAACCAGCGCTGGTTGATTGGCAAGGGCAAGCCGCGCGCCACCAAGGCGCGCCGTTTCAACTTCGTGGGCCTGGGTAAAACGGCGATTGTGGTCTCGTTGCTGACCATCGTTTCCGGCTCGCTGTATTACCGCGCTCACGGCCTGAACCTGGACATCGATTTTACCGCCGGCACTGCGCTGGACATCGACGTCGACCGTGCGATCACTCAGGAAACCGCCACGCAAATCATGACCGGGGCGGGCACCATCCCGGCCACCGTGGCCGTGGGCGGTGCACAGAATCAGCACATCGCCGTACGCTTCGATGAAGTGCTCAAGCCCGCTGATCTTAAGCAGATCATTACTGCGTTCAAGGGTAAGTATCAGACCGTAGAGTATGAGGAAAACACCGCAGACCCGGGCGTTGCACGGGATTTTGCCACTCGGGCCATTTATGCGGTGATTGCGGCATTCGCCAGCATCGCGATCTATATCGGCCTGCGTTTCTCCTGGGCCATCGCCTTGGCAACCTTGCTGCCGATCGTTCAGGACATCCTCATCGTTTCGGCGATCTTCTCGCTGTTCAAGTTCGAGATCGACGTCACTTACATCGCGGCATTGCTGACGATCATCGGCTATTCACTGAACGACAAGATCGTGATCTTCGGACGCATTGTCGAAAACGTGAAAAAGTCCCCGCCGGTGGATGCGCTGGCCTTGTGGAGCCTGATCAACCTGAGCATCAGCCAGACCCTGAGGCGTTCGCTGTACACCGTGCTGACAGTGGTGATGGCGTCGACCTGCCTGTATCTGTTTGCCTGCGAACCGTTGCAGATGTTCTCGCTGGCTCTGGTGCTGGGTCTGATATCCGGCGCGGTGTCGTCGATTTTCATGTCCAGCGCTATCTGGCTGACGCTGTCCCGACGAAAACTTCAGGTGGCGAAGGTTGGCTCGACGTTGAAGATCAGCCCCAAACGCATCCCGCATCTGGCGTCCACGCCATTCCTGGGGGCACTGCTGGCTGTCTGCATGGTCGGCGTCGGTGGATGGTTCTGGGTGCCGGCTCAGGCAACAGCCGGTAAAACGGTGGTCAGTGCCTCGACGGCAGCCGGTTCACTCGGCGATTTGTCGAGTTTCCGGACGATTACCGTAGACACTGCCCGTTTAGTGGACGCCGGCGACCTGAAGGCAGCCAAGGCTCGCATCACCGATCTGGAAACAGCGTGGGATCAAGCCGAAGAAACCTTGCAGCCGAAGGCGCCGGCATCCTGGACTTCGGTCGACAAATCGATCGACCGTGCGCTGTCCCAATTGCGCTCCGGCAAACCGGACCCGAAAGCCTGTGCCGACGCCCTGAAAACCCTGCTGGCCAAGCTTGATAGCCAGCAGAGCAGTGCCGCCACTCCTGTAGCGGCACCTTCCGCGGGGTCGATGGGTGACTTGTCCTACCTGAAGGTCATCATCACCGACACTGAAAAACTGCTGGGCAGTGGCGACATGAAAGGCGCACGGGCCAGGATCACCGACCTGGAAAGCACTTGGGACCAAAACGAGGAAAAGCTGCGACCGATTGATCCTGAAGGCTGGACCTCCATCGACAAGTCCCTGGACCGGGCGTTGAAGCAAGTCAGAACCGGGTCGCCGGATCTGGCGGCGTGTACCGAGGCACTGAGCAACCTGGCGACAAAGATCGACAGCAAAAGCGTGCACTGACCTTTATTAGCCCCCGGGTATAAACGCCACGCTCTGGTCTTCACGGCCGTGGAATATGCGCTCGCCGTTGGTGGGCGTGGTGGTGATGACCTGATGGTCTGCACTCAGGTAGTCCAGCGGTACCGCATCACCGTTGCGGTACTGGGTGATAACGATGGTGCGTTGCGGGTCCCAGTGCTGGCCGCTGGTGTTGTCCAGCCAGGTCATCAGCGCGGCGGTATCGCCGGTGCGAGGAAAGTCCTGGGTTTGCTGCACATAATAGAAGGGGGCGCCGCCGGTTTGCAGGTACATCGGCACTTTGTTGTCCACCTCGATCATCACCAAGCGCCATGTATTGAGCGGTGCGCGTTTGCTGGCCTCAAGCCTGACCGTCTCACCGAACTGAACCACGCCGCCACCGCCGTTGGTCCAGGGATAGAACACACCGAGTATCGCCATCAACAACACAGCGGTCAGGCCGAAACCGATTTTCAATCGGCGACTACCGAACCTGTCTGTGGCATTGCGTTCGGCCATTCGCCGGGTGATCCACCAGGCGCCCAGCAACTGGGCGAAGGGCACCAGGGGCAACACGTAGTAACTGCGTCGACTGCCGCTGGCCGTGAAAAACAGCATCAACAGACCCAACCCCCAAACCAGCCAGCGCGTATTGGGTTCGACGCTGCGCCAGTGGCGCAGCGCAAACCACAACCCCAGCATCCAGCAAGGCGCCCATGGCAGTGTGTAGACTGGGAGGTAAATCAGATAGGTGTAGATCGGTCCGATGTTGTCGAAGGGCTGGAAAAACCGCACGACGTTTTCCCGCAGCACCAGACCCAGGCCACTTTCGCCATAAGTCGGCGCGCCGTAGAGGTGCGACAATATGAATGGTGTCATGTAAAACGCCCCGGCGATGACCAGGGCCGCGCACAGCCGCAGATTGAGGTGGCTTTTCCAGCGACCGTCCTGCACCACATGCGGTAACAGCAGCAAGCCCGGCAGAATGAAGCCGATCAGGCCTTTGAACAATGAGGTCAGGGACAACAGCAGGAAAAACACCAGGTAACGGCTGAAACGCGTGTCTTGCGGCCCGCGCCAATACCACCACACCGCCGCCAGCACACCGCAGACGGTGAGGATGTCGGCGGTGGCGACCCGTGCCCAGAACGCGAAATAGAAGGTGGTCGCCAGCATCCAGCCGGCAATCAACCCGGTGCCTTTGCGCATCAGCTGCTCGCCGATCAAGTACACCAGCCAGACGCTCAGCCAGGCAGCAACCACCGAGGACAAGCGTAATGACCAGTGTCCCAAACCGCCGGTCAGCCACGCGGTGGCCGTGATCAGCCAGTAGGAGGGCAGCGGTTTGTCGTAATACGGCCCGCCCTTGAGGTAGGGATCGAAATAGTCACCGCTCTGCAGCATTTGCAGCGCGATGTTGGCCCAGCGGGTTTCCGGCCCCCATAACTCCCGCGTGCCCAGACCCAACAACAAAATCAGCGCAGAGGCGCCGAGCAGGAGCGCCAACGCGCCCCTGTCACTAGCCCGAAGGTTCATGGCGGGTTTCCTGTAGGAAGAACGGCGTCAGGGTTGGCTCTGCGGGAATATCAGAATCTCCAGTTGGCCGCGCTGATAACGCTTGCCATCGATGGGCAACATCTCGACTTCCTGCATTTCCACGACGCTGTTAACACGCATGACCACACCGACCGCGCCTTTTTTGCGGGCCTCGGTCATCCATTGCCCGACGTTGTCCATGGTGACTTTACGTGACGCCATGGCGGGATCATCGAGGCCATATTTCAGCTCGCCGATAGTATTGTAAAGATCGACCTGTGGCCGCTTCAGTCGCCACGACAAAGCTGACGCCGCACCCAGATCGTTGCTGAGCAACGATGTCGTCTGACTCAAGGCATCCAGATGCTCGGCGATGAACTGGTCAGGCATTTGGCTATTGACGATCTGTGCCGGCATCGCAGCCGGCAACAACGCTACCAGCAGCCAGATGCCGAGTGCCGGCACGGCCCAGAACATCAATGGACGCAGCACCTGCAAGGCGTTGGTGATGATCCAGCCGAGCAACACGATGAACGCCAGGGACAGGGTGAACATCTCGGTGTTTACGTAGACTTCCTTGGTGGCTTGCAGATAAAGCAGGGCGATCAGGGCGCTGGTGGCGATGACGACGTTGATCACGCCGTTGATGCGAATGATCCGGCCTCGCCCCTGATTCAACAGCTCCATCACTGTGTGTCCCATCAGCAACGCCAAAGGCAACAGGCACGGCATGATGTAGGTCGGCAGTTTGCCGCTACTCGAGCTGAAGAACGCCAGCGGCAACAGCATCCAGAGCAACAGAAAACCGATCACGGGCTGGCGCTTTTGCTGCCAGGCCTGAACCAACGTCGTCGGCAACAAGGCGGCCCACGGCAGGCTCGAAGCGACCAGCAGCGGTAGATAGAACCACCACGGGCGAGCATGTTGCGCGTTATCGGCAGCGAAACGGCGAATGTGTTCGTGCCAGAAGAAGAACCGCCAGAAATCCGGTTCCTGATGGTGAATGGCGAGCACCCACGGCAGGCAGACCACCGCCGCCACGACCACCGCCAGTGGTCCGTAGCGCAACAGCTCGCCCAGGCGTCGCTGCCAAATCATGTAGGGCAGGGCGATCAACACCGGCAACAACCAGGCGAGAAAGCCCTTGGTCATGAAGCCCATGCCACAGGCAAAACCCAACAGCGCCCAAGCGCCGAGTTTGCCGCGGGAGGAATGGCTATCGATGGCAAACCACAACGCGACCAGGCTCAAGTTGACCCAGAGCGTGAATTGCGGATCGAGGTTGGCGTATCCGGCTTGTCCGGCGATCAGACCGAAGCTCATGTAGAGCAAGGCGCAGATAAAACTCTTGCCCGGGTCATTCCAGAATCGGCGAGCAATCAGGTAAGTCAGCCAGACGCTCAGCCCGGTGCTCAGCGCCGAAGCGATACGCACACCAAACAGGTTGTCGCCAAACACCGCTTGACCGATGGCGATCATCCAATAACCGGCGATGGGTTTCTCGAAGTAGCGGATACCCATGAAGTGCGGGGACACCCAGTTACCGCTCAGCAGCATTTCCTGACTGATCTGGCCATAACGGGTTTCATCGGGAATCCATAGACCATGGGTGACTAGCGGCAGCAGGTAGAAAACCACGTAGGCCAGCAGCAAGCCGGGCACGATCCAGCGTTCGGTGATGGGCAGCGCACGCGCGGTGCCGCGCAATAAAGAGCCGTCGGGGTGGGGCAACAAGTTATTGGACGTCATGACTCGACCTTGGCGCAGAAGGATGTTGCTCCGCTAGGTGCATGCGTGCACTAGCGGAACTTCTTACATAAAGCAACACAATAGTGATGTGGACTACAGAAGTTGCGTCAGCCATCTAAGGGTTACGGACTAGTTATAGTCTGCCCGAGCAAAAACGCTTTCTCGGCTTCGACTTTTTTTGCCGCGATTATTGTTTCAAGGCTTTGCCGTGCAACAGCGTCTGCCAGTCAGTAGCATTCACAATGCCGAGTACCTGGGGTTGCCCGTCGGCGGCAATTTGCACGAACAAGGCGCTGCCATACTTACTGGTCGTCGCGTGCTCGAAACCGGTCTGGGCTTCGAAGTCGCTGATGCAACCGCTGTGCGTGACCAGCACCAGATTCCGATGGGCTTGCTTGTGCGCCACCACATCGTTACGCAGGGTTTTGCCGCAACTGACCAGCCATTCCTGGGTCGCCGCGTCTTTACCGAACATGTAGCGCGAGGTTTGTGCCGTGCGGGTGGCTGGGCTGCTCAGCACATCGGTTTGGGTCATGCCCAACTGCATAAAGCCTTGGCCCACAGCTGTGGCGGCTTCGCTGCCGACTCGGGTAATGCCGTCGGCGGGGCCAAGGCACGGATTGCTGGACTGGTCGCAGCGTTCCGCATGGCGAACCAGCACCACCACTTCACCGGCTTGCCAGCGATCGACCAGGCTGTTGGTCGCTTCGGACCCGGCGGTCGCCAGGTTGATCGGCGATCTGGGCCACCAGACAAACCCCGTGACGAGTGCCGCGATAAGCAGAGCGGCCGTTACCGCGGCCAGTTTGCCGAGCCGCGATGTAACGATTCGTGCCGCTGGCTGTTTGCGCGATACATGATCAACCATGTTTTGTTTACCCGTCGGTACGCAATAGAGAACAACTTTCAAATACAACCCTGCGTAACAACGCTTGAAGGGCCATGGAAAGACACTAGTTCAAGGCAGGTGTCGGAGTGGTGAAAGGGATGTGAAAAATTTGCGTATAAAAATTTCAGTATTTTTTTTAGTTGGTTGTTGCAACGCTTGTCTTGAACACCACGTGCAGTGCCCCATCAGAATTGGCGTGTGGTACACAGCAGCCTTCAGCCCAACGGCAGTTGTTTCACCATTGAACTGGAAGGCGCCTGACGACTGTCATTTAGTTGCCGGGCAGCTTTTCGATGTGCCTGCGGTAGCCTGGCTGATGGTGGCGGCCAAGCGCTTCACATTGTTCTGATGAGCCACCACCAACTCATCGATACTCGTGCCGGAAGGCGTCTGCAAGGTGCTGCGGCAGGTGACCAGTGCAGCGTCGCCTTCGCCGAGTTTGCGCAGGCGCCATTTGACGTCGATCAATGCGTACTGGCCGGGTATCGAATCAAAACGCTGAACTTCCAGGCGCAACGACACTTTGCGCTGCGGGTTACTGTTGACCAGTTGATCGACCAGGGCACTGCGCAGTTCTTCCGACAGGCTTGCGCCCCACCATTGTGTTTCGAGGATTGCCAGGCCGGCGTTGCCTTGACGAATGACGATCTGCGGACGGTCGACCTGGGGCGGCACGGTGATGCTTTCGATCTGGATGTCCGCGCCGCCGCTTGCACCGCTCGGTTGAGCCGGGGTCAGGGTGTGGAATTGAATCGGATCACTGCGGCAAGCGGCGAGTAGTAACAACGCAGTGACCAGCGTGATCTTCAGCGAAAATGCCATGGGGTAGCTCCTGTGGTCAGTTGCGCGGTGGCCCTTGCAGATCCATCGGCGGGGCATTGTCGGGGCGGCCGCGAATCAGCGATTCCGGATGCCGTCCCATGTAGTCCGAAAGTTCACGCAACGAGCGCGACATGCGTCCAAGTTCGTCCAGGGTCTGGCTCAGTTGTTCCCGTTGCGGCGAATCTTCGGCGAGGGTCGAACTGGCCGATTGCAAGGTCTTGCTGACGTCCGACAGGGTGGTTTGCACGCCGGGCAGGGTCTTGGCGTTGAATTGTGCGAGGCCTTTGCGCAGTTCGACGAGGTTGCTGTCGAGGTTGCCGGCTATGCGTTCGATGGGCAGCTGGTTGATCTTGTTGACCATGCTCTCGAGTTTTTCCTGCAACTGCTCAAGGCTTCCGGGAATGGTGGGAATAACGACGGGACGGGCGGTTGGATCGAACGCAACTTTCTCTGCTTTGGGGTAAAAGTCGAGCGCGATGTACAGCTGGCCAGTCAACAGATTGCCGTTACGGGCCTGGGCTCGCAGGCCGTTTTCGATGAAGGAGCCGATCAGGCGCACGCTGGCGGCTTCATCGTTGGGGTCATGCTTCAAGGCCTCGAGCAATTTGAGATGAGCCTTACCGAGGCGTTGCGGGTAGATCACGATGCCGACGTTAACCGGGAAGCTGCGGTTCTTCACGTCGAAATCCAGATTGACCGCTACCACCCGGCCGATCTCCATGCCGAGGAATTCCACCGGTGCATCGACCTTGAGCCCGCGCAATGCCTGATCGAAACGCAAGCTCAGGTACTGCGCCTTGCCGTTGGGCGGGGCGAGGGCGGTATGCTCATCCTCGAACAGGTCGAAGGCATTATCCTCCGCTGCCACTTGATCGTTGGGGCTGTATTCCGGCGCGCGAAACGCGATGCCGCCCACCAACAGGGCCGACAGGGACTCGGTCTTCACCGCAAAACCGTTGGCGCCGACATTCACATCAATACCGCTGGCGTTCCAGAACCGGGTATTTTCGGTGACATAGGCGTCGTTGGGTGCATGCACGAAGATTTCGATGTTCACCCCTTTGCCGTCGGCATCCAGTTCATACGCCACCACTTGCCCGACGGGGATCTTGCGGTAGTAGACGGGGGAGCCGATGTCCAGCGAGCCGAGGTCCTGAGTGTGCAACATGAAGCGTTTGCCCGGCTCGCCATAGGTAATGGGCGGCGGGTTTTCCAGCCCGGTGAAGTGTTTGGAACGGGCATCGGCCTGGCCGATGTCGGCACCAATGTAGTCGCCCGACAGCAAGGTATCGATGCCCGAAACGCCACCGGCACCGATGCGCGGCCGCACAACCCAGAATTGCGAGTCTGCACGAGTAAAGCTTTCAGCCTGTTTGTCGAGCTGGATCGTGGCGTCGACGCGTTTCTGGTCGCCGCTCAGTTTCACCTCCGAGACGCGGCCGATGACCACATTGCGGTATTTGACCTCGGTCTTGTTGGCCACCAGGCCGCTACCGGTCTTGAACGTGATGGTGATGGTCGGGCCTTCCTGCAGCCAGCTGTGCACCACCAGGGAAATCCCCACCAACACCGCTACGATCGGCACGATCCATACCAGCGAAACGCTGAAGCGACGAGTCTTGATCGCGGCCTGGCCAGGGGCGTGCGGACCGTCAGTGGCTTGGGACTTCATCCATGCGCTCCTCATCTTGTGGGTTTTCCGGCTCTTGATCCCGTTCTTTATCCCAGATCAGTCGCGGGTCGAAACTCATCGCCGACAGCATGGTGAACACCACCACCAGACCAAAGAACAGAATGCCCGGGCGCGGTTCGATATCGCCCAAAGCCTGGAATTTCACCAATGCCGCCACCAGCGCAACGACAATTACGTCGAGCATCGACCAGTAGCCGATCAGCTCGACAAAACGGTAAAGCCTCGAACGTTCCTTGCGCGCCCAGAAGCTGCCGCGTTGCACCGTGATCAGCAGCAGGGAGAGAGCAACGAACTTGATGCCCGGCACCGCGATGCTGGCAATGAAAATGATCAGCGCAATGTCCCATGCACCGTGTGCCCAGAACTCCAGCACACCGCTCATGATGGTGCTGTCGGAGCCGTTGCCGAACAGACTGGTGTTCATTACCGGCAGCAGATTGGCCGGGATATAAAACACCAGTGAGGCCAGCAGGTAGGCCCATGTCCGGGTCAGAGAGTCAGGTTTGCGGGCATGCAACGGCGCGCCGCAGCGTTCGCATTCGTGAGGTTGATCGGTCATGTCGCAGGCCATGCCACAACTGTGGCACAGGCAGAGGTTGAGTTCGCTGGCGAGCGGAGGCCTGTTCATAGGGTGTCCCACAGATCACGTACATCGCGCCCGGCGATGCGGATCAGCAACAGGCTGAGGACCGCCAGGGCAAACATGCCGATACCCGGCAGCACATCCAGCAACCCGGCGAGTTTGAACACCGCGACCATCGCCCCCAGCAAGCAGACTTCCAGCATGCTCCAGGGCCTGAGGGTTTCCAGCCAGCGCATGCACAGCTTGAAGCCAGGTGAACGTCGGGAGGTAAGGGCGAAGCTCAATACCCAGATCAACAGGAGCAGCTGGAACATCGGCGCGATGATGATGGAAATCGCCGCCACCAACGCAATGAAAGTGATCGGCCCCTGGCTCAGCGCCACCACCGAATCCCACAGCGTCGCGCTGTTCTTCATGCCCTTGAGGCTGATGGTCATGACCGGGTAGAAATTCGAGAAAGTCCACAGCACTGCCGCCGTGAAGCTCAGCGCCAGGCGTTGCTGCACCGACAAGCCGTTGTAACGCGCAAGCACACCGCCGCAACGGGTACACAGGGCCTTTTGATGTTTGGCGAGCGTGACTTTTTCATACACGCAGTCGCAGTGCTCGCAGATGATCAATGGAGCAGTCGTCGCCATGGGCCGCACTCGCCGGAAGGCAGAAGAGTCAGAGCACTCCTTCAATATAGAAGTGACTTGCGATTGAGCAAATCTAAAGGCTACTCCAGGGATAACCCGGATGCGACTTGTGGCGAGGGGGCTTGCCCCCGTTCGGCTGCGCAGTCGTCAACCGGTATGCCTGCATGAATGCGATGGCAGGTTTTGGGGTCGCTTCGCGACCCAACGGGGGCAAGCCCCCTCGCCACAGTTCAGCCAAGTAATTCACGCAGGCGATACCAGAACATGCCAAGCGCCAGCAGCGGTGAGCGCAAGGCTCGTCCGCCGGGAAAGGTCATGTGCGGCACGGCGCTGAACACGTCCAGCCCCTGGCTGTGGCCGGCCTGAATCGCTTCGGCCAGCAACCGGGCGCACCAGTGGGTCACGTTCAGGCCATGGCCGGAATAACCCTGGGCGTAGAACACGTTCGGGTACTGGCTCAGGCGGCCGGCCTGGGGGAAACGGTTGGCGGTGATGCCGATCCTGCCGCCCCATTGATAGTCGATGCGCACATCCGCCAATTGCGGGAAGACCTTGAGCATTTTCGGCCGCATATAGGCGCCGATGTCCACGGGGTCGCGCCCGGAATAATGGCAGGCACCGCCGAACAACAGACGTCGATCCGCCGAGAGCCGGTAGTAGTCGAGGCCGACTTTCTGGTCGCACAGCGCCAGGTTTTGCGGAATCAATTGCGCGGCCACGTCGGGTGCCAACGGTTCGGTGGCGATGATGTAACTGCCCGCCGGCAGCACCTTACCGCTCAGGCGCGGTTCGAGTTCTTCCAGATGTGCGTTACAGGCCAGCACCAGGCTGCCGGCGCGCACTGTACCGCCGGCGCAGCGAACCTGCACGGTGCTGCCGTGGACCAACTCCAGCACCGGGCTCTGCTCGAAAATCCGTACCCCGAGGGATTGCGCCAGTTGCGCTTCGCCGAGCACCAGATTCAGCGGATGCAAGTGCCCAGAACCCATGTCGATCAGGCCGCCGGCATAAAGGTCCGAGCCCACCACTTGCTGGCGGATCTGCTCGGGGCCGACCAGTCGGGTTTCATGGGCGTACTCCAACTCGGCGAGGCTTTGCAGCTCAGCCTTGAACGCAGCGAACTGCGCCGGGGTATTGGCCAGTTCGCAGAAGCCCCAGCGCAGGTCGCAATCGATGCCATGTTCACGGATGCGATTGCCCACCAGCTCCACGGACTCGATGCCCGCACGCTCCAGATAACGCACGCCTTCCTCGCCGACATAACGGGCGAACCCACTGACGTCATGGCCAATGCCACGGATCAACTGCCCGCCATTACGACCGCTGGCGCCCCAGCCGATTCGCCGGCCCTCCAGCAGAATCACCGAGAGCCCGCGCTGCGCCAGTTCGATCGCGGTGTTGACCCCGGTGAACCCGCCACCGATCACGCAGACATCGGCTTCAAGGTCCGAATCCAGCGTAGGGTAGGGTGCCATGCCATTGGCCGATACCGCGTAATAGGAGCGGGCATGTTGCTTGTCGTACTGATTCATTGGTTGGACTTCACTTTGCTCCAGGAACGGGTCATCAGGCGCATGATCGCCTGGGGCGGGGTGGTGGAAATGTAGAGTTTGTCGAGGACGTCCTGGGGTGGGTAGACCTCAGGATTATTGACCAACTCAGCATCCATGTAGGCCTTGGCCGCCGGGTTCGGATTGGCATAGCCCACCGAGGCACTGACCTTGGCGATCACTTGCGGGTCCAGCAGGTTATTGATGAAGGCGTGGGCCTCTTTCGTGTTGCTGGCGTCGGCGGGAATTGCCAGCAGGTCGAACCACAGGTTGCTGCCTTCCTTGGGGATCGAGTAGGCGATGTTCACGCCGTTCTTCGCTTCCTTGGCGCGATTGGCCGCCTGGAACACGTCGCCGGAGTAACCGAAGGCCACGCAGATGTCGCCGTTGGCCAGGTCCGAGACGTACTTGGAGGAGTGGAAGTAGGTGATGTAAGGCCGGATGCTCAAGAGTTTGGCTTCGGCTTTTTTAAAGTCCTCAGGGTTTTCGCTGCGTGGGTCCATGCCCATGTAGTTGAGGACTGCCGGGAATACTTCATCAGCCGAGTCCATCATCGACACGCCACACTGGCTGAGTTTCTTCAGGTTCTCGGGTTCGAAAAACACGGCCCAGGAATCGATGTGATCAATGCCCAGCACTTGCTTGACCTTGTCAACGTTGTAGCCGATGCCGTTGGTGCCCCACAGATACGGTACGGAATGCGCGTTCTGCGGATCGTTTTTCTCCAGCAGCGTCAGCAGTTTCGGGTCGAGGTTTTTGAAGTTGGGCAGCTGCGAGCGATCCAGTTTGAGGAACGCACCGGCCTTCACCTGGCGCGCGAGAAAGTGGTTGGACGGCACCACCACGTCATACCCGGTGCGGCCGGCGAGCAGTTTGCCTTCCAGGGTTTCGTTGGAATCGAATACGTCGTAGATCACCTTGATCCCGGTTTTTGCCTGGAAGTCGGCGAGGGTGGTCTCGCCGATGTAATCGGTCCAGTTGTAGACGCTGACGCTCGGCTGAGCCTGCGCCCCGGCGCTGAACAATACCGCCAGCGCGACCGGAACCACGGATTTCAATAGACGCATATCGACACCTCTTTGTGTTATTTGGTGATCGTCGTTGATCGTTCCGACGCAGAGCGTGGGAACGATCATTAGGGGTGGGTTAGACGCTAAGCAGCAGGAACTCCCGCTCCCAGGAGCTGATCACACGCTTGAAGTTTTCATGTTCGGCGCGCTTGACCGCGACATACCCCCGGACGAATTTGCTGCCCAGGTAGCGCTTGATGGTTTCGCACTCTTCCATGCGTGTGAGTGCGTCCTCGATGGTGATCGGCAGCCGCAGGTTGCGTCGCTCGTAGGCACGCCCCTGCACCGCGGCGCTCGGCTCGACCTTTTCGACCATGCCCAGGTAGCCGCACAACAGGCTCGCGGCGATTGCCAGGTAAGGGTTGGCGTCGGCACCCGGCAAACGGTTTTCCACGCGCATGGCGTCGGGGCTCGAGGTCGGCACGCGCAGGCCGACGGTGCGGTTTTCTTCGCCCCATTCGACGTTGACCGGCGCCGAGGTGTCGGGCAGGAAGCGGCGGAACGAATTGACGTTGGGCGCGAACATCGGCAGCACTTTGGGAATGTACTTTTGCAGGCCGCCGATGTGGTGCCGGAACAGTTCGCTCATCTGCCCGTCGGCATCGGCGAAGATCGGCTGGCCGCTGGCGATGTCGACCACGCTTTGATGGATGTGCATGGCGCTGCCAGGTTCGTCACCAATGGGTTTGGCCATGAAAGTCGCAGTCACGTTGTGCTTGAGTGCCGCCTCGCGCAGGGTGCGTTTGAACACGGTGATCTGGTCTGCCAGGTCCAGCGCATCGCCATGACGGAAGTTGATTTCCATCTGCGCCGGGCCGTCTTCGTGGATCAGCGTGTCGAGGTCCAGGCCCTGCAGTTCGCACCAGTCGTAGACGTCTTCAAACAGTGGATCGAACTCGTTGGCGGCGTCGATGGAAAACGACTGACGACCGCTTTCCGCCCGGCCAGAACGCCCCAGCGGTGCCTTGAGTGGCAAGTCCGGGTCTTCGCAGCGCTGGGTCAGGTAGAACTCCATTTCCGGCGCGACAATCGGCTGCCAGCCTTTGTCGGTGTAAAGCTGCAGCACTTTCTTCAGCACATTGCGTGGCGACAGTTCGATGGGGTTGCCGAACTTGTCGAAGGTGTCGTGGATCACGATGGCGGTGGGTTCGATGGCCCACGGCACCACGTAAACCGCGTCGGCGACAGGTTTGCAGACCATGTCGATGTCGGCCGGGTCGAGCAGGTCGTAGTAGATGTCGTCGTCGACAAAGTCCCCGGTTACCGTTTGCAACAGCACACTTTCCGGCAGGCGCATGCCTCGCTCATGCAGGAACTTGTTGGTGGGTGCGATCTTGCCGCGAGCAATGCCGGTCAAGTCGCTGACCACACACTCGACCTCGGTAATCTTGTGATCTTTCAGCCACGTGAACAGCTGATCGAAAGGGACATTCATAAAGACCTCATTGTTGGTTTGAATTACGCCGGGGAAGGCGCCTTCATCCACCGGACACTTCCCCTGTGGCGCGTTGACGACTATCTTGGGTGAGCCGCAGCGTTCCATCTATCCACTTTAAGCAGCACCAAAACGCACCAAACGAGTGCGTAAGGTCACCCCATGACAGCGTGCAATCCGTTACAGGTTCAAGCCTTCAACACCGCCGACGTGGCCGAGCAGATCCGCGCCACACCGGGTTGGGTGCAGCACTATCAGCAGATGTCGCCGGGGCATTTCGCCGGGCGGGTGCGCTATCTGGACTTGCAAGGCGTGGAGATTTACGAAGAGCAGATGAACACCCGGGTCGAGCAGAATTTCAGCGCCCCCGAAGGCTCACTGGCGTTCTGTTTCGATCGCAACGACAACTCGCTGTACATGTTGAACGGCGAGAGCCGCAACATCTGGATCACCCCGGAGAACTACCAGGAAATCGCCGTGGTGTTCGGGCCGCAATTCGTTCAACGGCATGGCCTGGACGTGGCGCGGCTCGAAGGCTTGTTCATGTCGCCGCTCAATTGCGGGCAGAACGCGCTGTTCAGCCGCTGGTTGAGCGGCACCTTGACGCGACTGGAGCAGACGCTGGATCCGCCGAGCAAAGAGGCATTGACCCAGCAGTTGTTGGAGGACTGTTTGTTCATCCTCGATAACGCCTGTGTGTGCCTGGATCGAGCAGGCTTGCAGCGCCGGGCCGAAGAGCGAACGATCATGAAGCGCGTCGCCGAATGGGCCGCCGATACCCCGGAAGAAACCCTCAATTTGCTGGAACTGTCCCAGGTGGCCGGGGTTTCGTTGCGTCAGTTGCAGCACGCGTTCAAGGCATACACCGGGATGACGCCCTCGCATTGGTTGCGCTTGCGCCGGCTCAACAGTGCGCGCCGTGAGTTGCTCAGCCGAACGGCCAGCGACACGACAGTCGCGCAAGTGGCGATGCACTGGTCGTTCTGGCATTTGGGGCGGTTTTCCAGCAGTTATCGAGCGTTGTTCCAGGAACTTCCCAGCCAGACGCTCGCCCGCCAACACAGTGGACCTTGTCGGAGGTCATCATGAGTCGGTTATCGTCTTGGAGTCTGTGTGTCGTAGTGTCGATGGCCTGTACGCAGGTCCAGGCCGAAACGGTTGTGCCGTTGAAAGGGCAGAGTTCGCAACAAACCCAGCTGGACATCAACGATTGCCGTAACGTCGCGGCGAGTCAGAGTTCCTCAACCCCACCACCCTCGGGCGGGCGACTGCGCGGTGCTGCGGTGGGTGCCGCTGCCGGGGCGGTGGGCGCTGAGGTGCGGGGGCGTCAGCATGACGAGTTTTACGATCGGGTCGACGACGATGTGAAGCAGGAATATCGTCAGAACCGTGCCGGGCAAACCGCGGCGGCGGGCGCGGTGGTCGGTGGCGCGCGTCAGCGTCAGGAACGCCGGGCGCAGCAAAAGACCAACGCGTCGACCAGTTCAACCGCCTATACCAGTTGCCTGCAAGGGCGGGGTTATCAGGTAACGCCCTGAGCACCAGGCGTTCGCTGCCGCTGTTCGATCAGGTGAACCATCAGGTCGGCATAGAGCGTGAGGGCGATAAACAACCCCATGCGCACGGCGAAGGCGGTATAGACGTCTTTGCCGGCAAGACTGTCCTGCACCGACTGGCCCAGCAGGATAATCAACGTGACCAGGCTGTTGAGCCAGAACCCCGGGGTTTGCCGAGTCGGACTCAGGGCATAGAGCTTGCGCGCCAACAGCAAGCCAAACAGCAGCATCCACAGAAAGAACATCCACAAGTGCACGAACAGGCTGAGCGCGCACCAGAACACAATGGCCAACAGCCCGCCCATCAAGGTCGAGCCGAGCAGTTCACGACTGGCGTTGCGCGTCGTTACCGTTGAACTCTGCTGGCCCAGACTGACCGCTTTTAAAATGATCGGCAGATAACTGGCCGGGTCAATCAGCGCCAACAGAAACGCCGGCATCACGATCAGGGTGGCACGTAGCGCAATCCTGGGTACTTCCTGCGCCGGCATAGCGCTGGCGGCAGGTGGCGTGGGTGCATTGGCCGGTTCGGGAAACAGCCAGTGACTGATCGCGACGACGATGACGGCGAGGAGCAAGCCCTTGACCAGGGCACCGATGACCATCATCGCCAGATCGAACTCGGCAACGCCGGCCGAGGAAATCATCGTCAGGCCAATGATCAGAAAGGTCACGACCAGGGCGTTGCCACCGCGCAGCCCGAAACCAAAGGCCAGGAACAGACTGACACCGATCAGCAGCACACCGCTGAGGGGGTAATAACGCAGGACCGGGATCAGTAACAGCCCGATGCCGGTGGTCAGCATGGCAACCACTGCCAGCATCACTCCGGCCTTGAATGGCAGGGGTTTGTTAAGCGTGGCTAACAGCAACACAGAAAGCACCGGCGCAATAAACGGAATCGGCAGCGCCAGGCCGAAGCTGATGGCCAGGCACAGCGCCGTGCCGACGGCGAGACGCGGCGCCCGTTGGAATCCGGGCGGGCGATCAGTAGGCATAAGACAACCAACTCATCAGCCAGAAAAACAGGCGTCCCAAGGGATTCAGCGGATTGTTCTGCGCAGGAAAGGCCATGACTTCGGCCTGGCCACCGGCACGAATGGCGCGACTGTCACGCAGCACCTGCATCGCCTCGTCAGAAAATTCGATGATCACCGGGAAGCGTTGGGCCGGACGCAACCAGTCGCGACTGTTCTGCACGCTAGGCAAGGTGCCCGGCGCCGGCGTCTGCCCCACGCTGACGCCGTAGCCGACGCTGCGCACCCGTCCCTCGAAGACCTCGCCCGGCAGCGCGTCCAGCACGATCGCCACCGGAGTTCCAGGCTTGACCCGCCCCAGGTTGTTCTCGGTCATGTCCGCACTGATCCACACATCGTGAATGGCAATCAAGGTCATGACCGGCGTGCCGACCGCGGCGAATTGCCCGACGTCGGTGCGCAGGTCAGTTATCAAACCCGCCGAGCGCGCGCGGACCTGGGTGTTGGCCATGTCGAGTTCGGCTTTTGACAATGCCGTGGCGGCGCTGCGTAACAGCGCGTTGTCTTCCTCGCTGCCACCTTCCTGTTCCCGTGCTCGCTGGACTTCGGCACGGGCCGCGGCGACCTGGCTGACGGCCTGTTCACGGCTGGCCCGCGAGGCTTCCAGCAGGCGCACGGAAATGGTTCCGCGGTCTTGGCGGTACAGGCTTTCAAGGCGTTCGTTATCCTGCCGGGCCTTGAGTTCATTGGCCTGGGCCGCCCGCAACGAGGCTTGCGCGGAGGCAATGCCGGCAGTGCTGGCGCCGATCTGCCGGCGGGTAGACTCAAGGTCAGCCCGTGCGCGGTCGGCGGCTATTTGATAGGGCTGCTGATCGACCTCGAACAGCACATCGCCGGCCTTGACGTCTTGGTTGTTGCGCACATTCACGCGGATCACGCGGCCGGCCACTTCAGCCGCCACCGGAATCACAAAGGCACCGACCCGAGCCTGTTGCGTATACGGCGTGAAACGGTCAGCCAACAGATACCAGGCCAGGCTCAGGACGATCAGCAGCAGCACCCATTTGATGCCTTTTTTTGCCGGATCGGCAGCCGGTTCGGGCGCCTTGGAAGAGGGCGCTTCAGTGGCGGGCGGTGAGGGTTCACTCATCGGCTTTGACCTTGTCTGGCGTGGAAGAGGGGGCTGGCGAAGGGGCCGGTTCATTCAGCAGGTTGCCCCAGTCGGTGCGGTGTTCCATTTGTTGGCGAGTGCCTGGGTCGACGGTTGGCAGGGCGCTGTACCAGCCACCGCCGAGGGCTTTGTACAAGGCGATCAGGTTGCTCACGGCATTGCTGCGGCTGACCAGGTAATTGTCCTGTTGTTCGAGCAATGCGCGTTGGGCATCCAGCACCCGCTGGAAGTCCGAGTAGCCTTCGCGGTATTGGCTGTTGGCCAGGCTCAGCGAGCGCTTGGCGGCGACCTGCGCTTCACTCAGGATGCGCTCGCGTTCCAGTGATTTGCTCAGGCCGCTGGCGGCATCATCGGCTTCGCGCGCAGCCTCGCGGACTTTGTCGCGATAAACCTCGATCAGCTGCTGCAACCGCGCATCCTGCACCCGCACGTTGTTGCTGATCTGACCGTGATCAAACAGGTTCCAGCGCAAACTGGGGCCGCCGATCAGGTCCAGGCTGTTGGAGGTGCCCTTCAGCGTGTCGGTCGACCAGACGATGCTGCCGAGCAAGGTCAGCGACGGGTAGAAATCGGTTTCTGCCACGCCGATCAGCGCCGATTGGGCGGCGACGTTGAGTTCGGCTGCGCGTACATCCGGTCGACGCAACAGCAGACTGGCGGGTACGTCTTGCAGCACGGCACGGTCTACCAGCGGAATCAATCCCTGGTTTTCGAGCAATCGGGGCAGGGCGTTGGGTGGCTGTCCGATCAGTACGGCCAATGCGTTGCGGGTGCGCAGCACTTGCCCTTCAAGCTCGGGAATGCTGCTCAAGGTGCCGAGGTACTGGGTCTTGGCTTGTTGCAAATCGAGCTCGGCGCTCTGGCCGCTGTTGAACAGTTTCTCGGTGATTTCAAAGTTGCGCTTCTGCTGTTCGGCGTTTTCCCGGGCGACGCGTAAACGCGCTTCGGTGGTGCGCAATGAGAAGTAAGTGTCGGCCACTTGAGCACGCAGCAGTACCAGTACGTCTTCATAATTGGCTTGAGCCGCAAAGTAACTGGCATCTGACGACTCGATGGCCCGACTGAAACGTCCCCAGAAGTCCAGCTCCCAACCGACATCAAAGCCCACGCTGTGTTGCCAGAAATGGCTGTCTTGCGGGTTATTGCCGCCGTATTGCCGACGGTTGATGTACAAGCTCTCGGCGCTGGCCTGTTGCAGTTGCGGATAGCGTCCGCTTTGGGCAATCCCCAACCGGGCACGGGCTTCCATGACGCGAAGGCCGGCAATTTTCAGGTTGGAATTGTGCGCATCCGCTTCGGCGATCAGCCCGTCGAGGACCGGGTCGGCGAACACTTGCCACCACTGGCGCACATCGGGATAGGCGCGTCTTTGGCTGGCCTGTTCAAGCGCAGGGCTGCTCCAGAGTTTTGTCCAGGCCTCGCCCGGGGCCTGGAAATCCGGTCCCAGACGCACGCAGCCGCCAAGGCCCAGGGCGCCCAGCAGAAGTAGCCGAGCCGAACGCGTCAGCATGGCTGCACTACAAGCAGGTCACGGGAAAACCTCATCCTGGAGTCCCCAAGTATTGAATGCCCTGGCTATTGGGCTTGAGCCGGTTTGCTTAGGTTAGTACAGCCCGGACAAACACAAGGTCATGTTGGACGATCATGGGGTCGGGCAACTGCTACGCTTCTGAAAGTTATTCATTCGGGCCAAAAAGACGGGTACGAAGACCATGAGCAGCCCCCAGGACGAGATTGCCCCCAGTTCCACCGGTTGGCGCTTCAAAGCAGGCATTGCGATACTCAGTTTGACAGTGATCTCCTGGCTGACGGTGCCACTCGCCGCCGCCGCGGATGTGCCCGGCCCAAAAATCGCGGCACTGACAGGCATCCTGTTTATCAGCAACAAGATTCTGCTGATCCTCGCCATCGCCGTCATGGGCAAGTCTGGTTTTCAGCAACTCAAGCGCAGCGTGTTTGGCTATGTTTCCACGCTCGCACCGACTGAACTGGAAGTAGGCCCGGCTCGCCATCGAATTGGCCTGGTGATGTTTTGCCTGCCACTGATTTCATCGTTTCTCGAACCTTACGTAGATACGCTTTGGCCGGGGCTGAGACCGAACCTCTGGCAGGTCCAGGTGTTGGGCGATGCCCTGTTGGTCGGCAGCTTTTTCGTATTGGGCGGGAATTTTTGGGACAAGGTCCGTGCCTTGTTTATCCGCACGGCGCGTGTCGTGAATACCAGTACAGTGTGAATCGTCGTCAGGAGCGTCTGCAGGATGAAGAAAGATGGACTCGATACAAACAAACCTGATGCTCAAGCCATCGTCGCTGCGCTCAACCTCGAACCGCACACGGAAGGTGGTTTCTACCGCAGAACCTTTCAGGCGGATCACCGCGCCATGGTTGAGACCGATGGAGGTCAGCGTTACTTGCTGACCTCCATCTATTACCTGTTGACCGAGGATGCGCCGATTGGCCATTTCCATCTGAATCAGTCCGACATCGTGCATTACTACCATCTGGGCGACCCGATTCAGTACAGCCTGATTTTTCCGGACGGTTCATTGAAAACCGTGGTGATGGGCAGCGACGTGATTGCGGGTCAGTGTTTGCAGCTGCATGTGCCGGGCGGCGTCTGGAAGGCTTCGCAACTGCTGGATGGCGCGGCAGGTTACGGCTTGATCAGTGAAGCCGTTGCACCGGGGTTTGATTACGCGGACATGCAACTGGGGACTCGGCGCAAGCTCGGTGAAATGTTTCCCGAGCATTCGCAATTGTTTGAAAAGCTGACTGCGGATTAACCAGAAATGATCCCGTGATCGATCGCGTATTTTACGAGGGCGGCGGGTTTGTCGATGTTGAGTTTGCGGCGGATGCTCAGGCGATGGGTTTCCACTGTGCGGACGCTGATGTCCAGCTCGCGAGCCATTTCCTTGTTGTTCAACCCCTGAGCCATTTTGTACAGCACCTGGCTCTCGCGTGGTGTCAGTTCGTTGTCGGTACTTTTATCGGCGATGAGCCGTTGGGCGATTTCGGCACTGTAGAACGTCCCGCCACTGACAATGGCCTCGATGGCCGCAATGATTTCCCGTGAAGGCGCGTTCTTCAGTACATAGCCGCTGGCCCCCGAGCGAACCGATTCACTGACGTATTCGTAGTTGTCGTACATGCTCAGCACCAGCACCTTGAGCGACGGGTACTGGCTGCGCAACAGCCGGGTCAGCTCGAGCCCGTTGATATCCTTCAGGCTGATGTCGACCAGCAACAAATCCGGCTGGCAGCGTCCGACCATCTCGATGGCATCGGCGCCATTCTCGGCCTCGCCCACCACTTCCAGCGGCGCCATGACCGACAGCAGCGATTTGATTCCATCGCGGACCAGGGAGTGATCGTCGACCAGGGCGACGCGGATCGGGTAGGGCAGGTTCATCGCAGGCATTCACTCTAATTGTTATGGGTGGAGTCAGCGTTCTGTACCGGGTGGTTTCATCGGCAGCACTACGTCCAGCTCACTTTTCCCCGGCATCGAGGTCAGGTCGAATCGACCGCCAAAATGCTCGACTCGCTCGCGGATATTACGCAGGCCAATGCCGGCCTGGCGACGTTCGACCTGGGCGACGTTGAAACCGATGCCGTCATCGATCACCGTCAACCGTACGGACTTTTCGCAGCCGTGCAGGGTAATGATGACGTGTTTTGCCTGAGCGTGGCGTTCGATGTTGGTCAGGCCTTCTTGCACAATGCGAAACAGCGAGGCGGCGGCGCCATCGGCCAGGTGACAGTCAAATTCGTTATCGTTGAAGGTTACAACAAGACCGCTGCGTTGCTCGAACTCGGCGGCGAGTTGACCGATTGCCGCCGGCAGGCCGAGGGTGTCGAGCAATGATGAGCGCAGGTCGTGGGAGAGGCTGCGAACCTCACCGATCGCTTCCCCCAGGCGCTCGGTGGCGTCTCTTAAAATGCTCAAGCCTTTGTCTTGGCCATTCTCCAGCACATGGCTGGCCAGTTCGAACTGAAACTTGATAGAGACCAGCAACTGGCTGATACCGTCGTGCAGCTCTCGGGAAACCCGCGAACGCTCTTCCTCCTGCAAGCTGACGATGCGTTGGGTGAGGCGCTGCAGTTTTTTGTCGGCCAGGCGATGCTCGCTGACATTCAGCGTCATGCCGCTGGCGAACACAAACAGCACCGCCACGAGCGCCACCGCGGCAATCGCCAGCATGGTTGTGCGGATGCCCTGAGCCACTTCGGCACGCGCTTGCTGGGTGGCGCGTTCAACGTCTTCAAGGTAGATGCCGGTGCCGAGCATCCAGCCCCAACGATCGAGCATCACCACGTAGGCGAGCTTGTCGGTCACTTGGCCGGAAGAGGGTTTGTTCCAGGCGTAACGTTGAAAACCTTCGCCGGATGCCGCGCTTTTGAGCAACGCCTGTATTACCGGCAGGCCGTGAGGGTCTTTCATGTCCCACAGGTATTGGCCCACCAGCTCCGACTGGCGTGCGTGCATCAGGCTGCGGCCTTCGCGGTCGTAGACGAAGAAGTAGCCATTGATGCCAAAACTGAGCTTGCGCAGTTCTTCCAGCACTTGTTGCTGTGCGTGTTCGTCACCACGGCCGTTGTCGTACAGCGGCGCGATCAGGCTTTGCGCCATTTCGACGTAGTTTTTCAGCTCTGCGCGCTTGCTGGCCAGAATGCTGTCTTCGATCAGTTGCGCCTGTTGATCACCCAGTTGGCGGTTCAGGGAAATCACCAGCGCGCAGATGACCGCGATCGCCAGCACCAGCGGCAGAATCCCGAGCGCGACGATTTTGTGTTTGAGCTGCATCTCTACTCCTGGCCAGACCGAGGGAGGGCGAAGGCCCGGCATCATATGCCAAAGATACGCGCCTGCGGTCGTGATGAAATGCAAAACCTAAGGGAGTGAGGGGTTGGGGGGGGGGGGGGGGGGGGGGGGGCCGCGCCCCCCCCGGGGGGAGGAAGACGCAACAAAA
>NZ_JBGLZF010000030.1:0-70890 GCF_047304405.1 Pseudomonas sp. Pseusp11 | reverse complement strand
ATCGCCAGCAAGCCGGCTCCTACAATCAACCGGCCCGGCGCAGCAACCAGACCCCGGCCAGGGCGCAGACACCGGCCGGCACCAGCACCGCAAACAGCGGCGAGAAACCGAACACCAGGCTCGAAGGCCCGAGCAAATCCTGGACGATACGGAAGGTGAAGCCCACCAGTACACCAGTGAAGACCCGCTGACCGAGGGTCACCGAACGCAACGGACCGAAGATGAAGGAAATCGCCATCAACACCAATGCGGCGGTCACCAGCGGCTGCAACACCTTGACCCAAAACGCCAGCCAGTAACGTCCGTTACTCAGGCCCTGGTCAGCCAGGTAGTGGATGTAATTCCACAGACCGCTGATCGACAACGACTCGGGCGCCATTACCACGGTACTCAGCAGCTGCGGGCTCAGAGCAATTTCCCAGCGCTCCACCGGAGCAGTCACAACCTCGGTACTTTTGTCATGGAACAGCGTGGTCGTGACATCGGTCAGTTGCCAGTGATCGGTATCGAATTCCGCACGTTTGGCGAAGCTCGAAGACAGCATGTGGCGCTGATCGTCAAAACGATAACGGGTCACACCGTACAGCAGACCGTTGGGTTGTACGGAGTTGACGTGAATGAACTCATCACCCTGACGGTGCCACAAACCGTGCTTGGCGCTTTGCGCATCGCCACTGCCCTGAGCCAGCGAGCGGTTGGCCTGAGCGGTGACTTCCGTGGCCGGCGCGACGTATTCGCCGATCACCAGCCCTACCACCATCAGGATCAGCATCGGCTTCATCACGGCCCAGACGATCCGACCGATGGACACACCGGCGGCACGCATGATGGTCAGCTCGCTGTGACTGGCCAGACTGCCGAGGCCAATCAGGCAACCGATCAGCGCCGCCATCGGCAACATGTCGTACAGGCGGCGCGGCGCGGTCAGCAACACGTAACTCAGGACATCCATCAGCGTGTAGGTATCGCTGACTTCGCTCATTTCATCGATGAAGGCGAACAGCGTGGCCAAGCCCAGAATAATCCCCAGAACAGCCAGGATCGCGATGAACACACTGCTACCGATGTAGCGATCGAGCTTATCCACGGGCCACCTCCAGCGCGCTGCGGCGACTCGCCATCTTCAAGCTCAGCAACTCCCAGTACAGCAAGCCCAGACCGATGGCCAGGAAAACTGCATGCACCCACCACAAGCCCAACACCGGCGGGATCTTGCCCTTTTCTAGGGCGCCGCGAGCGGCAATCAGGATGGTCAGGTAAGCCATATAAAGAAGAATCGCCGGCAGCAGCTTGAGGAAACGGCCCTGGCGCGGGTTGACCCGCGACAGCGGCACCGCCATCAGGGTCACGATGAAGACCAGCAACGGCAGGGACAGGCGCCATTGCAGTTCGGTACGCGAACGGATGTCGTCGCTGGCCAGCAAGGAACTGGTGGTCATCGCATCACGGTCGGTCACTTCGTCGCTGACGTCCGGTTTTGGCAGTAATACGCCGTATTCGTCGTACTTGATGGCGCGGTAGTCGGCCAGACCCGGATTACCGTCGTAGCGGTAGCCGTTGTCGAGAATCAGGTAACGGTTGCCATCGGGCCTGATTTCCTGACGGCCCTTCTCGGCTACCAGCACGGAAATCCCCCGATCCTTGTTGTCGGAACTGACATTCTTTTGCGAAATGAACACGCCGCCCAGATTGATGCGGTCATCCGACAGTTGCTCGGTGTAGGTCACCCGAGTGCCGTCGCGCAAGGCCTGGAAGCGACCCGGCTCGAGGGTGTCGAACTCGGTCAGTGCATCCTGTTTGTTCAGCAGCAGCTGGAACTGGTTGGCACCTTGTGGCGCCAGGCTCAGGCTCAGCCACGCCACGACCAGGGCAACCAGGGTCGCCGGAAAAAGAGTCATGACAAACAGACGCTGCTGGCTCATGCCAGTGGCAGACAACACGGTCATTTCGCTTTCAAGGTACAGACGACCGTAGGCCAGCAGGATCCCGAGAAACAGCCCCAAAGGCAGGATCAGCTGCAGGAAACCCGGCAGACGAAAGCCCATGATCAGGAACAGCGAGCCCGGGTCCAGGAGCCCGGAGGCCGCCTGGGCGAGGTATTTGATGAAGCGTCCGCTCATGATGATGACCAGCAGCACGGCGCTGACGGCGCTCAAGGTCAACAGGACTTCGCGGGATAGATAACGGAAGACAATCAAACCAGACACTCCAGGGTTGTCAGGCTAAGCGGCCAAACAAGCAAACATATCAGCCGGCCCGCAGGGCAGAGCCGCCGAAAAAGATGCGCATTATCCTGTGATTGAGTGCGCCTGTCACTGCACATGCTCAAGCAGGCGCCTGAACCGCTGAAGTTCGCATAACCGAGGGTTGTCAGGCGCAGGCAGCGAGGTTCAAACTGCTGCCTTTGTCGCTGGCAATACACCAGCGTCTTTCTACTTATAAGCAAGCCTCTGCGCGTCGCGCAGTTTGACCATTAATTCAGGGACCCGGACATGGAACTGGTTGTAAAAAGCGTTAGCCCGGAAACGTTGAAGACCGCCACACTGGTGGTCTCCGTCCGCGAAGGCCGCAAGCTCGGCTCCGTAGCCAAACAACTCGACGAACTGAGCGGCGGCGCTATCAGCGCAGTGCTCAAGCGCGGCGACCTGGCCGGCAAAGTCGGCCAAAGCCTGTTGCTGCACAGCCTGCCCAACCTCAAGGCCGAACGCGTGCTGCTGGTGGGCGTGGGCAAGGATGAAGAACTGGGCGATCGCCCGTTCCGCAAAATCATCGCCGGCATCCTCAATACCCTGAAAGGTCTGGGCGGCAGCGATGCAGTGCTGGCCCTGGACGAAGTGGTGGTCAAGGGCCGTGACAGCTATGGCAAGACCCGCCTGCTGGCCGAAACCCTGGTGGACGGCGAGTACACCTTCGAACAGTTCAAGAGCCAGAAAGCCGACCCGCGCGCCCTGAAGAAAGTCACGCTGGTGACCATCAAGGCGGCACAGGCTGAAGTCGAACGCGCCGTGGCCCACGCCACCGCGATCGCCAACGGCATGGCCTTCACCCGTGACCTGGGCAACCTGCCGCCGAACATCTGCCACCCGACGTTCCTTGGCGAACAAGCCAAGAACCTGGGCAAAGAGTTCAAAAGCCTGAAAGTCGAAGTCCTCGATGAGAAGAAGATCAAGGACCTGGGCATGGGCTCGTTCTACGCCGTCGGCCAGGGCAGCGCCCAGCCACCGCGCCTGATCGTCATGCAATACAACGGCGGCAAGAAATCCGAGAAGCCGTACGCGCTGGTCGGCAAAGGCATCACCTTCGACACCGGCGGCATCAGCCTCAAGCCGGGCGCCGGCATGGATGAGATGAAGTACGACATGGGCGGCGCCGCCAGCGTGTTCGGTACGCTGCGCGCCGTGCTTGAGCTGAAACTGCCGATCAACCTGGTGTGCATCCTGGCCTGCGCCGAGAACATGCCGAGCGGCAACGCTTCGCGTCCGGGCGACATCGTCACCACCATGAGCGGCCAGACCGTGGAAATCCTCAACACCGACGCCGAAGGCCGTCTGGTGCTGTGCGATGCCCTGACCTACTCCGAACGCTTCAAGCCGCAAGCGGTGATCGACATCGCCACCCTGACCGGTGCTTGTGTCGTGGCACTGGGCGCCCACACCTCGGGCCTGCTGGGCAACAACGACGAGCTGATCGGCCAACTGCTGAGCGCCGGCCAATCCGCCGACGACCGCGCCTGGCAACTGCCGCTGTTCGATGAATATCAAGAGCAGCTGGACAGCCCGTTCGCCGACATCGCCAACATCGGCGGCCCGAAAGCCGGCACCATCACCGCTGCCTGCTTCCTGTCGCGCTTCACCAAGAACCTGAACTGGGCGCACCTGGACATCGCCGGCACGGCCTGGACCAGCGGCGGCAAGGACAAGGGCGCCACTGGCCGTCCGGTTCCCCTGCTGACCCAATACCTGCTGGACCGCGCCAAAGCCTGAAACCGATGACCTTGAGCTGCGCCGCTTTCTGGTGACGCCGCTCAAGGCTCAGGAACCGCAATGACCAAAGTCGACTTCTATATCCTGCCCAGCGCCGATCCTTCGGCGCGGCTGGATTTCGCCTGCAAGCTCACCGAAAAAGCCTGGCGCATGGGCCACCGCATTTACCTGCATTGCAGCGATGCCGCCCAGCGTGACACGCTCGATGCGCGGTTGTGGGCGTTCAAAGGCGAAAGCTTCGTGCCCCACGGCCCTGCCGAAAGCGAGCCGGACGGCTTGATTGTTTTGGGTCTTGGCGATGACTGCGGTCAGCATCAGGATCTGCTGGTCAATCTCGACCTGAAAGTCCCGGCCTTTGCCAGACAGTTCGCCCGCGTGGCGGAAGTTGTGGTGGAAGACCCGGCGATTCGTGCGGCTGCGCGGGAGAGTTTTCGTTTCTACCGCGAACAGGGCTATCCTCTGCAAGATCACCGTTTACAGCGACTCTGAGCATTCCGATGGACACTCCAAAACCACCGCAAAAGTCCGTGCACCTGCTGGAAGACCTTGAGTCGATCCGCCAACTGCTCGGCGATGACAACCTGCAACCGCCGTTGCTGACCGACGCCGTCATTGAAGGCGACCAGGAACAGATTCCCATGCTGTTCGACACCGTCGGCCATGCGCCGCAGGTCGAACCGCCACCACCCGCCCCGGCCGCCCAGCCGGCTCCTGCCGCCAACAAGGGCCCCGATGCCCTGTTGCACCTTGATAGCGAGCTGCGCGCCGCCGCGCAATTGATCATGCAAGACGTGATCGACGACTTCGCCCCGCACATCGAAACCGAAATCAAACGCCGGCTGGATGCGCGGATGGAACGGTTGCTCAGCCAGTACGAGTAAATCCTGAACCGAGCAGGCTTCTGTGGCGAGGGAGCTTGCTCCCGCTCGGCTGCGAAGCAGCCGCAAAACCCGAACACTCGGTGTACCTGATACACCTGACTTGATGGTGCCGGGGCCGCTTCGCGCCCCAACGGGAGCAAGCTCCCTCGCCACGGGCCCCTTTCACAATTTGATCTGCGCCCTGTCCGCCCCTGCTCGCCCTACGCCCCGTGCCCCGCTATACTTCCCGGCTTTTCCTGAATAAATGCCAATAGGGTCCCGCCGCGCATGGATAAGACCTACCAGCCGCACGCCATTGAAACTTCCTGGTACAACACCTGGGAGTCTGAGAATTACTTCGCCCCGCAAGGCGCGGGCGAGTCCTACACCATCATGATCCCGCCGCCGAACGTCACCGGCAGCCTGCACATGGGTCACGGCTTCAACAACGCGATCATGGACGCCCTGATCCGTTTCCGCCGTATGCAGGGTCGCAACACCCTGTGGCAGCCAGGCACCGACCACGCCGGTATCGCCACGCAAATGCTGGTGGAGCGTCAACTCGAAGCCCAGGGCCAGAATCGCCACGATCTGGGCCGTGAGAAATTCCTCGAGAAAGTCTGGGAATGGAAGGATCAGTCCGGCGGCAACATCAGCCGCCAGATCCGCCGCCTCGGCTCGTCCGTAGACTGGAGCCGCGAGCGCTTCACCATGGACGACGGCCTCTCGGAAGCGGTGAAAGAAGCCTTCGTGCGCCTGCACGAAGACGGTCTGATCTACCGCGGCAAGCGTCTGGTCAACTGGGACACCAAGCTGCACACGGCGATTTCCGACCTTGAAGTGGAAAACCACGACGAGAAAGGTTTCCTGTGGAACCTGAAGTACCCGCTGGCCGATGGCGCCAAAACCGCTGAAGGCAACGACTACCTGATCGTCGCGACCACGCGTCCGGAAACCATGCTCGGCGACGCCGCCGTGGCAGTTAACCCGAACGATGAACGCTACAAAGCCCTGATCGGCAAATTTGTCGAACTGCCGCTGGTCGGCCGCCGCATCCCGATCATCGCCGACGATTACTGCGACCCTGAATTCGGCACCGGTTGCGTGAAAATCACTCCGGCCCACGACTTCAACGACTACGAAGTCGGCAAGCGCCACAACCTGCCGCTGCTGAACATCTTCGACAAGAATGCCGACGTGCTGCCAGCAGCCCAAGTGTTCAACCTCGATGGCAGCGTTAACGAGCAGATCGACGGCACACTGCCCGCCGATTTCGTCGGCCTCAACCGCGAGCAGGCCCGCAAGGAAATCGTCGCTGCGTTCGAAGCGGCCGGCCTGCTGGTCAGCGTCGACGACCACGCCCTGAAAGTGCCGAAAGGCGACCGCTCCGGCACCATCATCGAGCCGTGGCTGACCGATCAGTGGTACGTGTCCACCAAGCCATTGGCCGAGCCGGCCATCGCCGCGGTTGAAGACGGCCGCATCCAGTTCGTGCCCAAGCAGTACGAAAACATGTACTTCTCGTGGATGCGCGATATCCAGGACTGGTGCATCAGCCGTCAGCTGTGGTGGGGCCACCGGATTCCGGCCTGGTACGACGAGTCGGGCAAGGTCTACGTCGGTCGCGACGAAGCCGAAGTACGTGCCAAGCACAATCTCGGGCCGGATGTTGCGCTGCAACAAGACAACGACGTTCTGGATACCTGGTTCAGTTCGGGCCTGTGGACCTTCTCCACCCTGGGCTGGCCGGAGCAGACCGAATTCCTGAAGAAATTCCACTCCACCGACGTGCTGGTGACCGGTTTCGACATCATTTTCTTCTGGGTTGCCCGAATGATCATGCTCACCATGCACTTGGTGAAAAATGAAGACGGCACGCCGCAGGTTCCGTTCAAGACCGTGTATGTACACGGTCTGGTACGTGATGGCCAGGGCCAGAAGATGTCCAAGTCCAAGGGCAACGTCCTGGACCCGCTGGACATCATTGACGGTATCGAACTGGAAGATCTGGTGCAAAAACGCACCTCCGGCATGATGCAGCCGAAACTGGCGAAGAAGATCGAGAAGCAGACCCGCGACGAGTTCGCCGACGGCATCGCCAGCTACGGCACCGACGCCCTGCGCTTCACGTTCTGCTCGCTGGCGTCCACCGGTCGCGACATCAAGTTCGACATGGGCCGCGTCGAAGGCTACCGCAACTTCTGCAACAAGATCTGGAACGCCGCGCGCTACGTACTGGACAAAGGTGAAGACTGCGGCCAGAACGGCGAAGCCTATGAGCTGTCCCTGGCGGATCGCTGGATCATCTCGCAGTTGCAACGCACTGAAGCCGAAGTGACCCGTCAGCTCGATCAGTTCCGTTTCGACCTGGCGGCACAAGCCTTGTACGAGTTCATCTGGAACCAGTATTGCGACTGGTACCTGGAACTGTCCAAGCCTGTGCTGTGGGACGAAAACGCACCGGTCGAACGTCAGCGCGGCACCCGTCGCACTCTGGTTCGAGTGCTGGAAGTCGCTTTGCGCCTGGCTCACCCGTTCATGCCATTCATCACCGAAGAAATCTGGCAGCGCGTTGCGCCGCTGGCCGGTATTCAAGGCAAGACGATCATGCTGCAACCTTGGCCAGTGGCCGTTGAGGCACGCATCGACCAGGCTGCCGAAGACGATATCGAATGGCTCAAGGGTCTGATGCTCGGCACGCGTAACATTCGTGGCGAGATGAACATCGGTCCAGGCAAGCCGCTGAACCTGTTCCTGAAAAACGTCAGCGCCGAAGATCAGCGCCGTCTCACCGAGAACGAAGCCCTGCTGAAGAAGCTGGCTCGCCTGGAATCGATCACTGTTCTGAAGGCTGGCGAAGAAGCACCGCTGTCCGCCACCGCACTGGTTGGCGAGATGGAAGTGCTGGTGCCGATGGCCGGCCTGATCGACAAGGACGCCGAACTGGCGCGTCTGGACAAGGAAATCCTGCGTCTGCAAGGTGAAGTTCAGCGGGTGGGCGGCAAGCTGTCCAACGCCGGTTTCGTCGACAAGGCTCCGGCCGAAGTCATCGAGAAGGAACGCGCCAAACTGGCTGAAGCTGAACAGGCTTTGGGCAAGCTGGCGGAGCAACATGCGCGAATTGCCAGTTTGTAACGGCACATCGCAATGAAACAGGGAGGCCCCAGCGGCCTCCCTTTTTTATGCCCGCCACATACTCCCAAACACCCGTTGCCACAGGGACATGCAGCGATCTTCACAATTGGGTGAGCAGCAGCTGGATGTGGGACAATACCCGCCACTTTTAGCCATACCCGAATCGACCTCGCCCATGACCGCCCCCAGCACACCCAAACCTGCGCGCAAAAAGCCTAAACCCGCGACCCCGGCCAAAGCCGTGGAGCCACGCGAGAAGGCCAGCCTGCACCCGCGCAATCGCCATCAGGGTCGTTACGACTTCCCGGCGCTGATCAAGACCACGCCGGAGCTGGCGAAGTTCGTGATCATCAATCCGTACGGCAAGGAGAGCATCGACTTCGCCAGCCCGGACGCGGTGCGAGTGTTCAACCGGGCGCTGCTCAAGGCGTTCTACGGTATCGCCCATTGGGACATCCCGGCCGACTACCTGTGCCCGCCGGTTCCGGGCCGTGCCGACTACGTGCACTTCCTGGCCGACCTGCTGGCCAGCGTCAACGACGGCGAAATCCCTCGCGGCGCGCCAGTCAAGGTGCTCGATATCGGCATGGGCGCCAACTGCGTCTATCCGTTGATCGGCTACAGCGACTACCGCTGGCACTTCCTGGGCTCGGAAATCGACCCGATAGCCGTAGCCTCGGCCAAAGCCATCGTGCAGTCCAACGGGCTGAACAAAGCCATCCAGCTACGCCAGCAAACTAATCCCAAGCACATTCTGCTGGGCTTGCTCGAACCCGGCGAACGCTTTGACCTGACGATGTGCAACCCGCCGTTCCATGCCTCGATGGACGAGGCGACCAAGGGTAGCGTGCGTAAATGGCGCGCGCTGGGCCGCGCCGACCCAAAACGCAAACTGCCGGTGCTGAACTTTGGCGGGCAATCGGCCGAACTGTGGTGTGAAGGTGGCGAGGCACGGTTTGTGACGCAACTGATCGCCGAGAGCGCGCACTTTCAACACAAAGTGCTTTGGTTCAGTACCCTGGTCTCGAAAGCCTCGAACCTGCCGGCGATCCAGACGGCGCTGAAAAAGGCCGGCGTATTGGAAAGCCAGGTCGTGGAAATGTCCCAAGGGCAGAAGCAAAGCCGTTTCGTCGCCTGGACCTTCCAGACCAAATCCGAGCAACAGGTCTGGCGCGAACGCTGGGCCCGTAAAAGCTGAGTAACAACCGAGACAGCGATTGAGCCTGATCAATCGCTGAATCGCAGGCACAAAAAAACCGTGCCCGGATTGCTCCGGAGCACGGTTTTTTTTAACAAGTCTTACTTGTTAACAGCGTCGGTCAGGCCTTTGGCCACAACCAGCTTGATCACTTTCTTGGCAGCGATTTCGATGGCAGCGCCAGTCGAAGGGTTGCGGCCGGTACGGGCAGGACGCTCAGTCACTTTCAGCTTGCCGATACCTGGCAGAGTGATTTCGCCGCCGTTTTCCAGCTGATCGGCAACGATTTGGCCCAGTTGGTCCAGAGCGTTACGCGCGGTGGTTTTTGGCGCGTCGATAGCTTCAGCGATGTCGGCGATCAGTTGGTCTTTAGTAAGAGCCATTGTAGTGTTCCTTCCCTATCAAATTCATATGGATTGCAGAGTGCAGTGTCAGCCATCGAGCCCGATCTTCTGGATCTGGCACCCTCGGCCATAACCACGACGAGTCGGGGTTATAGATACCGAAATCAGGGTTTGGTTCGACCTGACAAATGCTGAATGCACGCTTAACGCAGTGACTTCGCGTAAGACCGGGCAAAACTAGCACAGAGACGGGGAAATATCCGCCTCTAGCTACCCATTTGGTCAGCTTTATTGCTCTAAATCGGGAAAAAATCACATTAGGGTCGCCGGACAGCTTCGAATTGCCCTTCGGACCACGCCAAAACCAGTGGTTGCGGTACACTGGGCGCTTTTTCGGGGGAGCACGCCCTCCTCTCTTCAATCAGCCGAGAAGCCCATGCCGATCCGTCATTGCATCGTCCACCTGATCGACAAAAAACCCGACGGCACACCCGCAGTTCTTCACGCCCGCGACTCTGAACTGGCTGAGTCCGCGGCCATCGAGAACATGCTCGCCGACCTGAACGAAAGCTATAACGCCAAACAGGGCAAAGCCTGGGGGCTGTTCCATCCGGAGTCCGGTGCGTTTCCATTCAGCGGCTGGCTGAAGGAATACCTCGACGGTGGTCGTGATTTCACGGCCTTCAGCCGGGTGGCGGTCGAGCATCTGCAGAAGCTGATGGAAGAATCCAACCTCTCGGTCGGTGGCCATGTGCTGTTCGCGCATTACCAGCAAGGCATGACCGATTACCTGGCCATCGCCCTGCTGCACCACAGCGAAGGCGTGGCGGTGACCGATCAGCTGGACGTGACCCCTTCGCGACATCTGGACCTTGGCCAGTTGCACCTCGCAGCGCGGATCAACGTCTCCGAGTGGCAGAACAACAAGCAGTCCAAGCAGTACATCTCGTTCATCAAAGGCAAGAACGGCAAAAAGGTTTCGGAGTACTTCCGCGACTTCATCGGCTGTCAGGAAGGCGTCGACGGCCCCGGCGAAACCCGCACCCTGCTCAAGGCGTTCAGTGACTTCGTCGAAAGCGAAGACCTGCCGGATGAGTCCGCGCGCGAGAAGACCAAGACCCTGGTGGATTACGCCAGCAGCCAGGCCAAAATGGGCGAGCCCATGGGCCTGGAAGAGTTGTCCGGACTGATCGACGAAGATCGCCCGAAAGCCTTCTACGATCACATCCGCAACAAGGACTACGGCCTGTCCCCGGAGATCCCGGCGGACAAGCGTACCCTGAACCAGTTCCGCCGCTTCACTGGCCGCGCCGAAGGCCTGTCGATCAGCTTCGAAGCGCACCTGCTGGGCTCGAAGATCGAATACGACGAGGAGGCCGGCACGCTGATCATCAAGGGCCTGCCGACCCAACTGACCGACCAGCTCAAGCGACGCAACTGATGCTCGGCGGCGTGTTGAAAAAATTCCTGCTGATCCTGCTGGTGGTTGTGGTTTACCAGAACTGGGGCAAGATCGAGCGGGTAATTCACCCCTCGCAGGTGGTGTCCGAACAGACCCAGGCCAAAGCCAACGTCGTGCTCTACGCCACTGACTGGTGCGGCTACTGCAAGCTGACCCGACGCTTCCTCGATCAGAAAGGCATTCCGTACAAGGAATTCGATATCGAGAAGGATGCCGTGGCGCGCAAAGCCTACGAGGCGCTGGGGGGACGCGGGATTCCGCTGATCGATGTGAACGGGACGCTGATTCGCGGGTATGACCCGGACCAGGTGCTTGCGGCGTTGAAGTAACCCTTAAAATCAAAAGATCGCAGCCTTCGGCAGCTCCTACAGAGTTCACACCGATCCTGCGTAGGAGCTGCCGAAGGCTGCGATCTTTTGCGCTTGCTATCACCAAAGCTTTTCAGAGCAGATCAACACGCTTCGATACGAAACCCGAACCGCGGAAAGTGCACATGCACCACACCGGCCCGCTCGTCTTCACGGCGCAGAATCAATTCCTCGCTGCCGGCAAACAGCAATTCCCCCGCCACCGGATCAACCCCGTAATCGGTCGCTGCAATCACCACCTGCTGGCCAACCTCGAAGCCGTTCGGCTCATCGAACTGCTCATCCGGCAATGCGGCCGGTGTGGCATTGCGGGCAATTTCCAGCGCTTGCTCGGCCGTCATCTCGCTGAACGCGCCATGACCAAAACCCATCACACGGCCAAACCACGCCAAAACGGCCGGATAAGCATCCACCAACGGTGACGTCACGTGCGTCGCCTTGAGGAACCACAGCGAGTGAGCCAGGGCAAAGTCGGCAATCGACGGTTCACCGAACAGGAAATCCCCCTGCTCGCGCTGAAGCTGCTGCTCCAGACGCGCCATGATCGTTGGCCACTGATGCCGGGCCTGCTCGGCCGACAACCGTGTGGCACTGCCACCGCTGAACAAACCGGCGCGATCGGCCAGGAATGCCTTGATCGCTTCCGGCGACAATTTGCCGAAGCGCACCGCTACCGATTCTGGCTGGAACACCAGGCTGACCGCATGCTGGAACACCACCGAATCGGCCCACGCCGCAAAGGTCGCCGTGACCATTTCCTGGCCTTCCGGGAAAAACGCCGGTGAAGCTTTTTCCTGCTCCAGACGACGAGCGATCAACGCGGTGTCGCAATAGACATCGGCACCGATCTGCAACACCGGCGTCTTGCGGTAGCCGCCGGTCAGGGCCGTCAGGTCGGGTTTTGGCATCACCGGCGAGATCATCACAGAGCGCCAGGACAACCCCTTGAAGCCCAGCAACAAGCGGGCCTTTTCGGCGAAAGGGGACGTCGGGTAATGATGCAGAATCAACTCGGACATTACGTAAGCCTCATTTTTAATTATGGCTACAGCCCCTTTAAATACCCAGGCCGTAGTGTTTTCTAAGTCATTCATATCCACTTGATCTTCTTTCAGTTCATCAAGTGTCCATACACTTCGGCTATCGCATTCGGATTGAGCACTTCAGCCAAGAGCCCTGGGCTGAAGTGATAGACAACACTCCGATCTCGCAATACGTCGTTACCTTTCGATGTGGAAAAACGTTTTCTTCGGCCTGAGCCCTCCATGATCACAAGGTAACATTGCGACAAATAATGAAAACAACGAAGGATCGCTGCGCATGCTCGTGAATGTTGCGCCATTGATTAAAGAAGCAACAGGCCAACAGACTTGGATCGATCTTGCATTGCCCGACCTGAGGACGCTGGCAAGGGAGCTTCGCTCAGCCCCGATCGAAGAGGTGAAGAGGGCTGATGATGAGGAGGGAGCACTACAAATCCTCTTGGCTCACTTCGGATTTGTTGATGAAGCCCTGCTGGCAGTCACGATTGTGACCCCGATAGGAAATGTGGCGATCATGAGAGACAAACTGGCTCACATTGTCGAAAAACGCCCCGACTCTCGTGAGCGTTACGTTCGACATGCACTGGATACACTGACGGGGCCGTTCGAAGTATGGAGAGTACTTTATGACAACAGTGCATACCGCTTGGCGTTCATCAACGCTTACGAGGCCAAAAATGACATGCTCGTCGTTGTGAATGTCAGAGATGGGCACGTCATGTGGAACTTTATGCATGCCCCAGCGAGGGCCATGAACAAGCATCGACAAGGAGAGCTTCTCTACAAGCGTTACGTTCTCGAAGACAAAGAAAAAGGGCAGCTGTGAGGCTGCCCTTTGAATTTGAATCCTGATATTGGCATCCTCAGGAAATGGGATGAAGAGGTCTCACCTTACACCGATGTTGCAGCATCGCTGAGGTACCTACGTCTGCTAAAGCCCTGCAAGGCAGCAGATTTCGCGCTCTTGTTCTCATTCTTGATAAAGATGACAGGCATGTCAACTCATTTGCTACCTCATCCGGTCACCCCGCAACGTGCCTGCCAAAGCCCCCGAGAGCGGATCAACTTTTACGGCATTTTCCCTGCGTGCCCCATCCGCGCCTTCTCAGAAAGAGCTGACACCCCCGAAAACAAATGACCTACACCGATTGCATAGCACTCGCCACCAGACATTCCTTGGCGCTTTTCTTGAGTTTTTTGATTAAGCGCTCCTGACGCAGCGCTTCGCTTTTGTCGCGGCAAGCTTCGGTATAGACCAGCGCCACGGCCGGGCTGGACAGGAAGAAGCGCGCACCTTTGCCACTTTGGTGAGTGGCGAAGCGGCGAACGGGATCGTCGCTGATCCCGCAGTAGAGCGAACCATTGGCCGCGCGAACGAGATAGACGAACCAGGGTTTGCTCACTGGCGTATCGGCGTCGACAGGGACTTCGCTGAGGGTGTTCACGTGACGATCAAGGCTTGATAGGAAACAAGCCGCGATCTTATCAGCGACTGGCCTGGAATGCCTTCAGGCCCTTCAAGGCCTGAGCACGCACGGCGTTTCTTACCACTGGCGTCCAGCCCAACAGCAGCCCTTTGAAACCCAGCGCCTGACGCGACCAGCGCCACAGATCAAAACTGTCGTGGTGCTCGCAGATCTTGCCGTCGCGAAACACGAAACGCGCCTGAATGTCATTGACCACGATATTGCCAGTCTGACTGAACAGGTACGTCGCCACCCAATGGGCGCCGCCGGTGCGCTCATCGCTGCGTACGTTATCGAAGGTCAGGGAGAAGTCCTTGGCGCGGGTAGTGAGCATGCGCCACATATCGCCGGCATCGCGCCCGCGCAGTTCGCCGAACGCCGGATCACTGAACACCACGTCGTCGGTATAGCAGGCGCTCATGGCCTCGGCATCAAGCCGCTGGAAGGCTTGATAGAACCGGGTGATCAAGGCGTCGTGGGCGTCACTCATGGGCAGGCTCCGGAAAATAGGCAGATTGCCAGTACGATAATCTGCAAACGGACGAAACACCATCAGCATTCGCCCCCCGAATACCGACAGTGTGTGCGAATCAGATCTTTTCGCTTTCGACCTGCACGTACAGCGAACGCCCGGCACCGAGGCCGGCGATGATCGCGCCGAGGCCGATGACACCGAAGATCCAGCCCAGCGCTGTCCAGCCGCCGGTCCAGTCATGCACCACACCGACTGCGAACGGCCCCATGGATGCCAGGGTGTAGCCGAAGCCCTGTGCCATGCTCGACAGATTGGCCGCGACATGAGCATCCCGCGAGCGCAACACGATCAGGGTCAATGCCAGGCTGAACGTAGCGCCCTGCCCCAGTCCCAGCAGGATTGCCCAGCCCCACAGGCCGTCGATCGGCGCATAAAGGCAACCGAACAAGCCGCCGAGGGTCATTGCCATGACGATCACAATCGCCAGCCGCTGATCCTTGCCACGGGTCGCCAGCCACGGCGCCGCCAGCGAGCTGATCAACTGGACAATCACCGAACCCGACAGCACCAGACCGGCCTGGGTTGGCGTCAGACCGCGACCGATCAGAATCGACGGTAGCCAACCGAATACGATGTAGGCCAGAGACGATTGCAGGCCCATGTACAAGGTCACTTGCCAGGCCAGCGGATCGCGCAACAGGCCTCGGACCCGATAGGCAACGTTATGTGCGCCGTGTTTCTGACCGACTTGCGGCAGCCAGAACATGGCTGCGACCAAGGCCGGAACCACCCAGAAGCCGAGGCCCAGCGCCCAACTCTTGTCGAAATGTTCGCTCAACGGCACGGTCGCGCCGGCCGCCATGGCCGCGCCCAGGCACAGCGCCATGGTGTAGACGCCGGTCATGGTGCCGGCCTGTTTCGGGAAGTCGCGCTTGACGATGCCGGGCAGCAACACGCCGATCACCCCGATGCTGGCGCCGGCCAGCACGCTGCCGGCGAACAGGCCGACCTCGCCGAACGAGCTGCGCAAAATGATCCCGCCGGCCAGCATCAGGAGAATCCCCAACACCACCCGCTCGGCACCAAAACGTCGCGCAAGCACCGGCGCCAACGGCGCGAACAGACCGAGGCAAAGCACCGGCAAGGTGGTCAGCAAACCGGCCTGGGCAGCCGATAGCCCCAGTGTTTTCGAGACCTCGCTGAGCATCGGCGCCATGCTCGACAGCGCCGGACGCAAGTTCAGCGCCACCAGAATCAGCCCCAGCAACAACAGCCACGGGCGCCGCAGGAGCGGGTGACTTTGCTGAACCTCTGCATCATCGGCCTCGGCGTCGATCAACAGCTCTTCGAGCTCCGCCGTACGCTTGAGCTCAGTGATGCGGCTGTGGCTGGCCTGCTGACTGGACATCGGGTTCTCGGTTTCAAGGTTCATTGATCAACTGTCTCGTCAGGGCTTTGGCCCGATCCGGATCACGTTGTTCGACGGCATCGAGCAGTTCGATATGCAGGTCGAACACCGCCTGGCGTCGGGGGGTGATGTTCAGGGTCTGACGCAACTGTGCGCCGACGATGCTGGAGAAGTAGCGATACAGCTCACTGAGAGTCGGGTTGTGCGCCGCGTCTACCAGACGACGGTGAAACACCAGGTCGCAGGCGATGTAGGTGTCGAGGTCGCCGTGGTAGTGACTGCCACTGACGCCCAGCGCTTCGCGCAACGCCACCAGGTCTTCATCGGTGCGGCGTAATGCAGCCAGACCGATGGCTTCGACTTCAAGAATGTGCCGGGTTTCCCGAGCCTGTTCCTGAGAGCAGCGGGACAGCGCCTTCATCGTATCCAAAGGATCGACTACCGCCCGCAGATAACTGCCGTCACCCTGGCGGATCTCGATCAACCCGGAAAACGCCAACACGCGCATGGCTTCGCGCACGGTGTTGCGACTGATGCCCAGCTCAGTCGCCAATTCCGGCTCGGTGGGCAAACGCTGGCCGACCGTCCAGACACCTTGATTAATGCGCAGGCGCAGTTGGTCCAGGGCCTGATCGACCAAGGATCGTTTAATTAATGGAGAAATATCTGACATAGGATTCACCCTTTCATCCAATCATAGGATGAATTTTCTGACATGCTAGTCAGCTTCGTCCGACAAGGCAACGGGCTCACGCAAACCCTGTAGGAGCCGGCTTGCTGGCGATGGCGATCGTACCGACACATTCAGAACTGAACTTTGGCAATGCCCCTCACTATTGCGTACTAGCCTTCTGTTTCTCTCAAAACACAGGAGGGCAATGGAATGCCCGATCTTCCCCATGCCAATCGCTTACGCGCCGGACGTTATTCCCAAACCGGCCAAACCTACCTGCTGACAGCTGTCACCTGGAATCGCACCCCGTTTTTTACTGACTGGCGGGCAGGACGTCTGGTGGTAGACCACTTTCGTCAGGCGCAGACAGAAGAATGGGTCGATTCCCTCGCCTGGGTGGTGATGCCCGACCATTTTCATTGGCTGGTCGAACTGAAGAACAACTCGTTGTCGGCGTTGGTGCTGGCAACCAAATCGCGCAGCGCGCGGGCGGTAAACGCGCGACTGGAGCGCAGAGGGATGGTATGGCAGAGAGGTTTCCATGATCGCGCGATTCGCCGTGAAGCGGATCTGCAAGCGGTCGCCCGATACATCGTTGCCAATCCATTGCGTGCGGGGCTTGTCACACGTGTGCACGATTACCCATTGTGGGATGCCAAATGGCTATAGCCGGGATACTCGGTGGCGTCTGGTATGCCGCCATCGCCAGCAAGCCGGCTCCTACAGGGTTCGCGGTCAGCAGGTGGAGCGTTTCATTGGAGCAAAAAAAACCCGGAACAGAGTCCGGGTTTATTTCACTGCCAAGCGTCTATCAATGCAGGATCTGGCTCAGGAACAACTTCGTCCGCTCGTTCTGCGGGTTGTCGAAGAAGTCGTTCGGCGCAGCCTGTTCGACGATTTCACCCTTATCCATGAAGATCACGCGGTTGGCCACGGTACGGGCGAAGCCCATTTCGTGGGTCACGCAGAGCATGGTCATGCCGTCTTCGGCCAGGCCGATCATGGTGTCCAGAACCTCTTTCACCATCTCCGGGTCAAGTGCCGACGTCGGTTCGTCGAACAGCATGATTTTCGGTTTCATGCACAGGGCACGGGCAATCGCCACACGCTGTTGCTGACCACCGGACAACTGCCCCGGGTATTTATGCGCCTGCTCCGGAATGCGTACGCGTTCCAGGTAATGCATGGCGATTTCTTCGGCCTTGCGCTTTGGCATCTTGCGTACCCACATCGGCGCCAGGGTGCAGTTCTGCAGAATGGTCAGGTGCGGGAACAGGTTGAAGTGCTGGAACACCATGCCGACTTCACGGCGGATCGCTTCGATCTGCTTGAGGTCGTTGGTCAGTTCCACTCCATCGACCACGATGCGGCCTTGCTGGTGTTCTTCCAGGCGATTGAGGCAACGGATGGTGGTGGATTTGCCGGAACCCGACGGGCCGCACAGCACGATACGCTCGCCCTGCTTGACGTTCAGGTTGATGTCTTTCAACACGTGGAACTGGCCGTACCACTTGTTTACGCCCTGCATCTGAATAATGCCTTGAGGACTCACAGGCTGTTTGATCGCTTCACTCATAAACTACGCTCCTAACGCTTGTGGCCAGTGTCCAGCTTGCGTTCCAAATGCATGGAATAGCGGGACATACCAAAACAGAAAATCCAGAACACCAGGGCCGCGAACACATAGCCTTCTGTGGCCATGCCCAGCCATTTCGGGTCGGCGGCGGCTTGCTTGACGCTGTTGAGCAAGTCGAACAGGCCGATGATGATCACCAGGCTCGTGTCCTTGAACAGCGCAATGAAGGTGTTGACGATGCCAGGGATTACCAGCTTCAGGGCTTGCGGCAAAATCACCAGGCCCATGCTGCGCCAGTAACCGAGGCCCATTGCCGCAGCCGCTTCGTACTGACCTTTAGGGATCGCTTGCAGACCGCCACGTACCACCTCGGCGATGTAGGCCGACTGGAACAGGATCACGCCGATCAACGCCCGCAGCAATTTGTCGAAGTTCATGCCTTCGGGCAGGAACAACGGCAACATCACCGACGACATGAACAGCACCGTGATCAACGGCACACCGCGCCAGAACTCGATGAAGGTCACGCAGACCACCCGAATCGCCGGCATGTTCGAACGACGGCCCAGGGCCAGCACGATACCCAGCGGCAGTGCGCCGACGATACCGACGGTAGCGATCACCAGGGTCAGCATCAGGCCGCCCCACTGGCTGGTCGCCACCTGGCTCAGACCGAATACACCACCGTGCAGCAGGAGGTAGGCAATGACCGGATAGAGCACCAGAAAGCTCAGGCCGTAGATTGCCTTGTGCGGAACACGTGCGATGAACAACGGCGCTACGCCAATCACCGCCAACCACACGGTCAGGTCCACGCGCCAGCGCAAATCCACCGGATAGTAGCCATACATGAACTGGCCGAAGCGCTGCTCAATGAACACCCAGCAGGCGCCGGCCTTGGTGCAATCGGCGCGGGTGGTGCCGACCCAATTGGCGTCGAGGATCGCCCAGCTCACGAGAGGCGGAACTATCAGGTAAATCAGATAGAACGCGAACAGCGTCAGCAGGGTGTTGATCCAGCTGGAAAACATGTGCGCCCGCATCCACGCCACAACACCGATGCTACTGCTCGGTGGAGGCATGTCGGGTTTGAAAGTATGAGTCGTCATGCGCTCTTCCTTACCGCTCGATCAGCGCAATGCGCTTGTTGTACCAGTTCATCAGCAGGGAAATGCTGATACTGATCGCCAGGTACACGCTCATGGTGATGGCAATGACTTCGATCGCCTGTCCGGTCTGGTTCAGCACCGTACCGGCAAACAACGACACCATCTCCGGATAACCGATACCGGCCGCCAGCGAGGAGTTTTTCGCCAGGTTCAGGTATTGGCTGGTCAGCGGCGGAATAATCACGCGCAGGGCTTGCGGGATGATCACCTTGCGCAGGGTCGGACCGTTGCGCAGCCCCAGCGAGTGAGCCGCTTCGGTCTGGCCGTGGCTGACCGACTTGATGCCCGAACGCACGATTTCGGCGATGAACGCCGCGGTGTACACCGTCAGGGCCAGGGTCAGTGCCAGCAGTTCAGGGATCAGCACCCAGCCGCCTACAAAGTTGAAACCTTGCAGCTGTGGCATTTCCCAATGCAGCGGCGCGCCGAAGATCAATGCGCACAACGCAGGAATGACCAGAAACATCGCCAGGCCTACCCAGAACTTGTGGAACGGTACGCCGGTCTCTTCGAAACGCTTGTTGGCCCACCGGCACATCAGCACGATCGCGACAATGGCCACGACGATGCTCGCCACAAACGGCCAGAAACCGTTCGCTATCAACGCTGCCGGCATGTTCAGGCCGCGGCTGCTGACGAAGAAGGTGTCGCCGAAGTTATGGCTATTGCGCGGCCCTGGCATGGTGAGGAACACCGCGAAGTACCAGAACAGGATTTGCAGCAACGGCGGAATGTTACGGAAGACCTCGACATAAACCGTCGCCATCTTGGCAATGATCCAGTTCTTCGACAGTCGTGCCACACCGACGATGAAACCGAGGATCGTCGCCAGGATCACGCCGATGAACGTCACCAGCAAGGTGTTGAGCAGGCCGATGACAAACACCCGGGCATAACTGTCCGATTCGGTGTAGTCGATCAGGTGCTGAGCGATGCCGAAACCGGCGCTGCGCTCAAGAAAACTAAAACCGGAGGTAATGCCCCGGTGTTGCAGGTTGGTTTGAGTGTTGTCGAACAGGTACCAACCCATTCCGACCACGGCGAGAACCGTAATGATCTGAAACAGCCACGCACGCACTCGCGGATCGCTGAGGCTGAACCTCTGCTTTGGTGCGCCGATTGAATTTTGCATGAAGTGCCCCGGAAATAATGGAACAGAACATCACCCGGTGGTTGGCCCACCGGGTGATAGAACCATCAGCGCACTGGTGGTGCGTATTGAATGCCGCCGTTGGTCCACAGGGCGTTCAAGCCACGGTCGATTTCCAGCGGAGTGCCCTTGCCGAGGTTTTTCTCAAAGACTTCGCCGTAGTTACCGACTTGCTTGACGATTTTCACCACCCAGTCTTTCGGCAGCTTCAGATCCTTGCCGTACTCACCGTCGGCGCCCAGCAGACGAGCAACGTCCGGGTTCTTGGTCGACTTGGCTTCTGCCTCGACGTTTTTCGAAGAGATACCGGCCTCTTCGGCGTTGAGCATCGCGTAGCCAACCCAACGAACGATTGCCAGCCACTCATCGTCGCCATTACGCACGACCGGCCCCAAAGGCTCTTTGGAGATGGTTTCAGGCAGCACGATGTAATCTTTCGGCGAGGCCAGTTTGCTGCGCTGTGCATACAACTGGGACTTGTCGGAGGTCAGTACGTCGCAACGACCGGATTCCAGCGACTTGGCGCTTTCATCGGAAGTGTCGAAGGTGATCGGGGTGTACTTCAGGCCGTTGGCGCGGAAGTAGTCGGACACGTTCAGCTCGGTGGTGGTACCGGCTTGAATACAGATGGTCGCGCCATCCAATTCCTTGGCACTTTTCACGCCCAGCTTGCTGTTGGCCAGGAAGCCTACGCCGTCGTAATAGGTGATGAAGCCAGGAAACTTCAGGCCCATGCCCGCATCACGGGAGCTGGTCATGGTGGAGTTGCGCGACAGCATGTCGATTTCGCCGGATTGCAGAGCAGTGAAACGCTCCTTGGCATTCAACTGGCTGAATTTGACCTTGGTCGCATCACCAAACACTGCAGCAGCGACAGCACGGCAGAAGTCAGCATCGATGCCAACGATCTTGCCGGTAGAGTCCGGAACCGAGAAACCCGGCAAACCGTCACTCACACCGCACTGTACAAAACCTTTCTTCTGCACTGCATCCAGGGTTGCACCCGCCTGAGCGAACCCACTGACACCGAGCACTGCAGCTGCAGTCACGATGGCCAGGGTGGATTTCAACATCTTCATTCAAACCTCCAGTTTTGCTCTTGTTGTGTCGGAGCTTGAGCCCTGTCGCACCCTTTTGAGGCGTTGCTGACCCTTGTTGGCTTTTTTTAGGGTCAACCGACGTAAGGACCGTCGCTATGAGTCTAGTAGGAGAAAATCCACATTATGGACAACTCACTTCTCACCAATCGGCCGAACGGGCTGTAGCCCTTTCACGTTCGCGAAGCCCGTAGCGGCCACTGGCGAACATCCATCACCGGATTCTTTGCTATCCCACGACCAGCCATACACTGATAGTGTTACCGCCAGGCATGAGATTGGTTGCACAGGGTTCCCCATAGCAAAGCCCGTACCAGACCGCTCGCTTAAGCGTTTCAGTGAGAGGTCAATAGCAAAACTTTCAACCTTGCGACATCTTCTTAACTGATTAACCGATTGCGCACTCGAACCTCGCACACAATGAGAGCGCACGCACAACAATGGAGCAGACATGACCGAGCCCCTGATTCTTCAACCCGTCAAGCCCGCAGACGCCTGCGTAATCTGGCTGCACGGGCTGGGTGCCGACCGCTACGACTTTTTGCCGGTAGCCGAAGCGCTACAGGAAAACCTGCTCACTACCCGTTTCGTTTTGCCCCAGGCCCCGACTCGCGCCGTCACCATTAATGGTGGCTACGAGATGCCAAGCTGGTACGACATATTGGCCATGAGCCCGGCACGCGCCATCAGCCGCGAGCAGTTGGAGGAGTCCGCGCAACGGGTCGTGGAATTGATTGAAGTGCAGAAGGCCAGCGGAATAGACGCCTCGCGGATCTTTCTCGCCGGTTTTTCCCAGGGCGGCGCCGTGGTTTTGCACACAGCCTTCCTGAAATGGCAGGGACCGCTGGGTGGCGTGCTTGCGCTCTCGACTTATGCCCCGACATTCAGCGATGAACTGGAGCTTTCCGCCAGCCAGCAGCGCATTCCCGTGTTGTCGTTGCATGGTCAGTATGATGACGTCGTGCAAAACTCCATGGGCCGGACCGCCTACGAGTATTTAAAGCAGCATGGTGTCACCGTGACATGGCAGGAATACCCAATGGGCCACGAAGTGTTACCCGAAGAAATTCGCGACATCGGCGTCTGGCTCGCCGAGCGTTTGCGCTAAAAGCTACCCTTTGATCCATCGCACTACGCCGCGCCCGATTCTTGCATTACACTGGCCGGCGTACATTCCTTAACCAATTGATGAGATGACCGTGCTCAAAGCACTCAAGAAAATGTTCGGTAAAAGCGAGGCTGAGCAGCTCGCGCCAGGCTCCAGCGCTCCTTCTCATACCCCCAGCCACCGTACCGACGGTAATCAGCCTGGCCGGACCGCAACCGTAGCGGCACCGAAACACGAGCCGGTGACCACACCGACCGCCCCCTCTGCTCCGGCCATTGCCTCTGAACAGCCGCGCAGCGAAGCCCCGAAACCGGCAAAACCACGCCGCGAACCGAAGCCAAAGGCGCCGGTCATCCCCTGGAAACTCGAAGACTTCGTCGTCGAACCCCAGGAAGGCAAAACCCGCTTCCACGATTTCAAACTCGCCCCGGAGCTGATGCACGCTATTCAGGACCTGGGCTTTCCTTATTGCACGCCGATCCAGGCGCAGGTGCTTGGCTTCACCCTCGCGGGCAAAGACGCCATCGGTCGCGCCCAGACCGGTACCGGCAAAACCGCCGCGTTCCTGATTTCGATCATCACGCAGCTGCTGCAAACCCCGCCGCCCAAAGAACGCTACATGGGTGAACCGCGAGCACTGATCATCGCCCCGACCCGGGAACTGGTAGTGCAAATCGCCAAGGACGCGGCCGACCTGACCAAGTACACCGGCCTCAACGTCATGACGTTTGTCGGCGGAATGGACTTCGACAAGCAGCTCAAGCACCTCGAAGCCCGTCACTGCGACATCCTCGTGGCCACTCCGGGCCGCTTGCTCGACTTCAACCAGCGCGGCGACGTGCACCTGGACATGGTCGAAGTCATGGTGCTGGACGAAGCCGACCGGATGCTCGACATGGGTTTCATCCCGCAAGTGCGTCAGATCATTCGCCAGACTCCACCGAAGAACGAGCGTCAGACGCTGCTGTTCTCCGCGACCTTCACCGACGACGTGATGAACCTGGCCAAGCAATGGACCACCGACCCGTCGATCGTCGAGATCGAAGCGCAGAACGTGGCCAGCGAAAACGTCGAGCAACACATCTACGCGGTGGCCGGCGCCGACAAATACAAACTGCTCTATAACCTGGTCAACGATAACGGCTGGGAACGGGTGATGGTCTTCGCCAACCGCAAGGACGAAGTGCGGCGCATCGAAGAACGCCTGGTGCGCGATGGCGTCAACGCGGCGCAACTGTCTGGCGATGTGCCGCAGCACAAGCGCATCAAGACCCTGGAAGGTTTCCGCGAAGGCAAGATCCGCGTGCTGGTCGCCACCGATGTGGCCGGTCGCGGCATTCACATCGACGGCATCAGCCACGTGATCAACTTCACCCTGCCGGAAGTCCCGGACGACTACGTGCATCGCATCGGTCGTACCGGTCGTGCCGGCGCCGATGGCGTGTCCATCAGCTTTGCCGGTGAAGACGATTCCTACCAGCTACCGTCCATCGAGGCGCTGCTGGGTCGCAAGATCAGTTGTGAAACGCCACCGACGCATCTGCTGCGGGCGGTTGAGCGCAAGCGCCCGTAACGCGGGCCGCAGAATAAAAGGCGCAGCCGGAAACGGACTGCGCTTTTTTTTCGTCCGGTTTTTTCAACAGGAGCTTGCTCGAGACAACTAAAAGTCCATAATGGACAAATTAGTTTACTTTCAGCGCCCGGAGCCGACCATGCCCAGCACGCCTTACGTGATTACCCAACCCCAGGCCCGCGAACTGCTGGCGCAAGTCGACGTGCCGCAGATCCTGCGCAAGCTGTTCCGCGACCTGGCCGCCGGGCAAGCCGTGCAACCGGCGCAGCAGTTAGTGGAGTTCCCGAAAGGTGCCGGGGACTTCATCAACTACTTGGGCGTGCTGGCCGAAGACGGCGTGTATGGCGTCAAGACATCGCCCTACATCGTGCGTGAGCAAGGCCCATTGGTGACCGCCTGGACGCTGTTGATGTCGATGCAGACCGGCCAGCCGCTGCTGCTCTGCGATGCCGGTGAACTGACCACGGCACGCACCGCAGCGACGACGGCGGTGGCGGTCGATGCCCTCGCCCCGCTCAAGGCCCAACGCCTGGCAATCATCGGCAGCGGCAAGGTGGCCCAGGCGCACCTGCACTATGTGAAGAACCTGCGAGACTGGCAAAGCATCAGCCTGTATTCGCCGAGCCTGCGCGGCAAGAACACCGAAGTGCTGGCGCAACTCGAAAGCCTCGATCCACGGCTGACCCTCGCCGACAGTTGCGAAACCGCGATTCAAGACGCCGATGTGATCATGCTTTGTACTTCGTCCGCCGGCCCGGTGATCGACCCGTCCATGTTGAGCAAACCGGCACTGATCACGTCCATCAGCACCAATGCTCCGCGAGCCCACGAAGTGCCGCCGCAGAGCCTCAATGACATGCAGGTATTCTGCGACTATCGCCAGACCACCCCGGGCTCGGCCGGCGAAATGCTGATCGCCGGTGAACAGCATGGCTGGGACAAGCGCTCGATAGTCGGCGACCTGCCCGACTTGCTCAGCGGAAAAGTGCAGCGCCCGGATTACGACCGACCTGTGTTTTTCCGCTCTATCGGCCTGGGCCTGGAAGACATCGCACTGGCCAATGCCATTTACCGCCTACTGGGCTAACACCCGTTCCCACAGGGATCCCCAACAATTTCGGCATTTACGCCCCATCAGGAGACGTTCATGAGCCAGGCAGATTTCATCATTATCGGCGGCGGGATTGCCGGTGCTTCCACCGGCTTCTGGCTGTCGCAGCACGGACGGGTGATTGTGCTCGAGCGCGAATCCCATCCGGCCTATCACTCCACCGGACGCTCGGCGGCGCTCTACACCGCCGCCTACGGCACGCCCCAGGTTCGGGCATTGACCCTGGCCAGCCGCGATTTCTTCGATGCACCACCGCCCGGTTTCTGCGAACACCCGTTGCTGACCCCGCGTGGTGAGATGACCGTCGACTTCACTGGCGATGCCGCCGAGCTGAACAATCAATACCTGAGCGCCAAAGCCACCGTGCCGCAGATGCAACTGCTCAGCGCCGACGAAGCCTGCGCGCGCCTGCCGATCCTGCGTCGGGAAAAAGTCCATGGCGCGATCTACGACCCGACCGCCAGCGACATCGATACCGATGCCCTGCATCAAGGCTATCTGCGCGGTATCCGGCGCAATAAAGGCGAGGTGCATACCGACAGTGAAGTGCTGAGCCTGGCCCGGGATACCGAAGGGCTATGGCAGGTTAAAACCGCCACTCAGACCTTCAGCGCTCCGATCATCATCAACGCCGCCGGCGCCTGGGCCGACAAGGTTGGCGAGCTGGCCGGCGCACAGCCTCTGGGCCTGCAACCCAAGCGCCGGGCAGCCTTTATCTTCGCCGGCCCCGAGGGCCTGGATAGCCATGACTGGCCAATGCTGGTCAGTCTCGATGAATCGTTCTACATGAAACCCGACGCCGGCATGTTCCTCGGCTCACCGGCCAACGCCGACCCGGTGGAGCCGCACGACGTGCAGCCCGAAGAACTGGACATCGCCATGGGCATCTACCAGATCGAAGAGGCCACCACCCTGACCATCCGCCGCCCGACCCGCATCTGGGCCGGCTTGCGCAGTTTCGTGCACGACGGGGATTTGCTGTCCGGCTTCGATCAACGCGTACCGGGCCTGTTCTGGGTGGCGGGACAAGGTGGCTACGGCATCCAGACGTCACCGGCCATGGGCCAGGCCAGTGCTGCACTGGTACGCGGCGAAACCTTGCCCGAACAGCTCACCCGTTTCGGTCTGGACGCCGCGATGCTCTCCCCCGCCCGCCTGGGTTGATCCTGATCCTCAGGTGACGTGCCCACACGATTGCGGCAAACTTCCAGTGCCCCTTTTTAAAGGGGCACTGACGCTGGCCTGGAGCTCCACTGTATGAACGCACCTGAAAAAAACTCGGCCCTGGACAATGTGTCCATGGACAACTTCCGCGCGATTGCCGATGCCATCGCCACGTTGTTCTTCCCTCACGCCGAGGTGGTGCTGCACGACCTGCGCACACAAAAGGTCGACTACATAGCCAACAACCTGTCCAAACGGGAAATTGGAGACGATTCGTCGCTGGAGGACATGCTCAGCGAAGAGGTCAGTGAACGAAACATCGGGCCGTACGAAAAGCTCAACTGGGACGGCCAGAAGATTCGCAGCCTCAGCAGCGTGCTGCGCGACAGCGAAGGGCAACCGCTGGCAGTGCTGTGCATCAACCTGAATATCTCGTTGTTCGAGAACGCGAAAGCGGCGCTGGATTTGTTCCTGTCGCCGACCAAGCTGATTCCGCAACCGGATTCACTGTTTCGCGATGACTGGCAGGAACGGATCAACACTTTTCTGCATGCCTGGCTGCGCGAGCGCCAGTTGAGCCTGAATGTGCTGACCCGCGACCACAAACGCGAACTGGTGCTGGCGCTGCACGCCGAAGGCGCCTTCAAAGGCAAAAGCGCCTCCAACTACGTGGCCAATGTGCTGAACATGGGCCGGGCGACGGTGTACAAGCATTTGAAGGAATTGAAGGGCTGAAAATCAAAAGATCGCAGGCTGCGCCAGCTCCTACAGAGGAATGTGGTCCTCTTTAGGAGCTGCCGAAGGCTGCGATCTTTTTCCGATCAATCGCCGTAGATGTCGGACTTGAAGTACTTCTCCGAAATCTTCTGGTATTCGCCATTGGCGCGAATGCCGTCGATGGCCGCGTTCAGTTCACTGACCAACTCGGTGTTGCCCTTGCGCACGGCAATCCCGGCGCCCTCTCCCACGTATTTCGGATCCTTGAGTTCCGGCCCGACAAAGGCGTAACCCTTGCCACGCGGCATGGACAGGAAATCATTCAATGGAATGGTGTCGGCAAAAATGGCATCGAGGCGACCGGCAGCCAGGTCCATGTAGATTTCTTCGTTGTTGCCGTAACGCTTGACGTTGATGCCCTTCGGTTCGAAAACCTCGGTGGCGTAACGGTCGGTAGTGGTTGCGCGTTGTACGCCGACTGTCTTGCCCTTGAGGCTGGCGTACTGGTCATCGACCGCCGCGCCTTCCTTCATCACCAGTCGCGATGAGGTGAAGTAGTACTTGTGGGTGAAATCCACCGACTTCTTACGGTCTTCATTGATGGTCATGGACGACAGCGCCATGTCGATTTTCTTCACTTTGAGGGAAGGAATCAGACCGTCGAATTCGCCTTCGACCCATACACACTTGACCTTCATCTGCGCGCACAGGGCGTTGCCGATGTCGTAGTCGAAACCGACAATTTCACCTTTGTCGGTTTTGGACGCGAACGGCGGATAAGCCGCTTCAATACCGATACGCAGGCTTTTCTCGGCAGCGAACACGCTACTGCACGCCAACAGGCTCAGGGCCAGACCGGTGATGAGGGGGAATTTCTTCATGTTCGTTCTCTCGCGGGTTGTTGTTGGTTTGGCAAGACAGAAGAAAAAGCTGAAACAGGGAACGCCTTTTTTGTACTTATAAATCCATACTGGACTTTTATGTATTAAGCGTCAATCGGGCGCATACAGATCTTCCAGCCTCTGGTCGGGAGGGGAATCAGTGGATTTTTGGGTGATGCAGAAGGCCTCTTCGCGGACAAGTCTGACCGCGAAGGCGTATTCGAAAGCACTAGAGGAATTACTGCTTCCAGCGATCCGCCGCCGCATGATCGCTGTCACGCCCTTCAACCCAGCGCGCGCCATCACTGGTGTTTTCTTTCTTCCAGAATGGCGCGCGGGTTTTCAGGTAGTCCATGACAAAGGCGCAGGCATCGAACGCTGCCTGACGGTGGGCGCTGGCGGCACCGACGAAGACGATCGGCTCGCCCGGCTCGAGCGCGCCGATGCGATGCAGCACTTCCAGCTTCAACAGCGGCCAGCGCTGCTCGGCCTCCGCGGCAATCTTGCCCAGGGCTTTTTCGGTCATGCCCGGGTAGTGCTCCAGAAACATCCCGGCGACGTCGAGGCCGTCATTGAAGTCGCGTACGTAGCCGACAAAACTCACCACCGCACCGACGCCCACATTGGCCGCGTGCATGGCGTTGACTTCAGCGCCCGGGTCGAACGGCGTGGGCTGCACACGAATCGCCATGGCTCAGCCCCCGGTCACGGTTGGAAAGAAAGCCACTTCATCGCCATCGCCGACCGGCTCATCGAGCTGACAGAGGTCTTCATTACGGGCGCACATCAGGTTCTGCTCGCTCAACACCTCGGCGCCTTCACGTTTGGCCAGCAGCGCACGCACATCGTCGACCGTGGCGAAATCACCTTCAACCTTCACCGAATCCACGCCGAGCGCCTCACGGTAACGGGCAAAAAACTTCACGGTCACGTTCATGGCAGCTCCGCCTGGAAATGGCCGCTCTTGCCGCCGAGTTTTTCCAGCAGCCGCACGCTCTCGATGGTCATGCCGCGGTCCACGGCCTTGCACATGTCATAGATGGTCAACGCCGCGACACTGGCGGCGGTCAGCGCTTCCATCTCGACGCCGGTCTGCCCGGACAACTTGCAGCGAGCCACGATGCGCACGGTGTCGTCGCCTTCGGCACTGAGTTCGACCTTGACACCGGTGAGCATCAACGGATGGCACAGAGGAATCAGATCGCTGGTTTTCTTCGCCGCCTGGATACCGGCGATCCGCGCCACGGCGAACACATCACCCTTGGGATGGCCGCCGCTGACGATCAACTGCAGGGTTTCGGGCAGCATGCGCACCAGCGCTTGGGCCGTCGCTTCGCGGAACGTCACGGCTTTTTCGGTGACGTCGACCATATTGGCGCGACCTTGGGAATCGAGATGAGTCAGCACAGCGTTACTCCTGATCAGGAGCATCGATTGTAAACCTGCGGGTCAATTTTCCGCACGCACGATTATCGAATCACGCTCCCACAGGATTTTTTGTCGAGCACAAAAAAACCGGGCGACTTTGAGGTCGCCCGGTTCTGTGGTGAGGGTTACAGATGCGATTCGGCGTATTCGGCCAGAATCGAACGTGGCACCCCTTGCAGGGTGATGTGTACACCGTTGGGGAAGTCTTTGAAGCGTTCGGTCAGGTACGTCAGCCCGGAGCTGGTCGCGGACAGGTAAGGGGTGTCGATCTGCGCCAGGTTGCCCAGGCACACCACTTTGGAACCGGCGCCAGCACGGGTGATGATGGTTTTCATCTGGTGCGGCGTGAGGTTCTGGCATTCATCGATCAGGATCAGACTCTGCTGGAAGCTACGGCCTCGAATGTAGTTGAGGGATTTGAACTGCAACGGCACTTTGCTGAGGATGTAGTCGACGCTGCCATGGGTGTTTTCGTCATCCATGTGCAAGGCTTCGAGGTTGTCGGTGATGGCGCCCAGCCAAGGCTCCATCTTTTCCGCTTCGGTGCCGGGCAGGAAACCGATTTCCTGATCGAGCCCCTGCACGCTGCGAGTGGCAATGATGCGCCGGTAGCGCTTGCTGACCATGGTCTGCTCGATGGCCGCCGCCAGGGCCAGGATGGTTTTGCCGGAACCGGCCGCGCCGGACAGGTTGACCAGATGAATGTCCGGATCGAGCAAGGCGTACAGCGCCAGGCTTTGATAGATGTCACGCGGTTTCAGGCCCCAGGCTTCCTGGTGCAACAGAGGCTCCTGATGCAGGTCGAGGATCAACAGCTTGTCGACCTGGATTTCCTTGATCCAGCCGACAAAGCCTTGTTCGTCGATGATGAACTCGTTGACGTGCACGGCAGGCAGGTTGTCGATCAGCTGCACCTGATGCCAGGTGCGACCATGATCCTGCCGGGTTTCGACTTTACTCACCCGGTCCCAGAAGGAGCCGGTCATGTTGTGATAACCGTTGGGCAGCAACGAAACGTCGTCGACCAGTTGGTCGGTACTGTAGTCCTCGGCCGCGATCCCACAAGCCCGAGCCTTGAGGCGCATGTTGATATCTTTTGTGACCAGCACCACGGGCAGTTTTGCATCACGCGCGCGCAAGTCGATCAGCTGGTTGATGATGATGTTGTCGTTCAGGTGCTCGGGCAGAATGATGTTCGGCTCGGCACGCTTGCTCATCAGAATTGACAGCAAGCCCTTGGGCCCACCCTTGCCACGCTGGATCGGAACGCCGAGTTCGACGTCTTCGGGGCTGGCATCGCCCAGGGTCTTGTCGATCAGCCGAATGGCCTGACGGCATTCCGCTGCAACGCTATGAGGCCCGCTCTTGAGCTTGTCCAGCTCTTCAAGCACGGTCATCGGGATCGCGACGTGGTGTTCTTCGAAGTTAAGCAGGGCGTTTGGATCGTGAATCAATACGTTGGTATCGAGTACATAAAGGATTGGCTGGTTGGAAGGGCTACGTCCGTGATCATCCATACTCGGTCACCTTTGTGGGAGCCAGTCGACGCAATACCATGACAGTGCTGCGCCTCGAAGTGGCCACCGAAATCACCTGCTCAGACTCAAGTGATTGCAACCCAAACGGAGTCTTGGAAGACGCCACCTGTGTTGCAGGTTTCGGCGGTCTGTCTTCGTAATACTCCAAAACACATGACAGAAAAAAGCACTTTGACGTTTTTTTGAAGTTTATTTTTCAGAATGACCAATAGCACTTGGCGGACTGCCAGCACCCCGCTAAAGTCGGAAGTCCGCCTGCATCGAAATCTCCTCCAAAAACGTCCCTGCCCTAATGTTTACGGGCTTTCCCCGTTTCAGCGAAACGCGTCCTGACAGTTTTCCCAACCGATCCCGCTTGGCGCCGTTTGCGTGATGAGCCAGGGCATCGCGGTTTTCAGCGCGTCCTGCTTCACATTGAAGTTGATCACCCCGTGCCGCCACAACAGCATCAGGGTCAGCACCCGTTGCGCACTCTGGCTGCCCTTGAGCTTGCCGGCGCCGTCCTGGGCATCGATGTCCCACAATGCCACCTGCAAACCCTGAGACCTGAAGAAGCCTTCAGCATCGGACCGACGCTGGCCATCGGGCGGACGAAACAGCGGCACGTAATTCTCCGGCAGCTTGCCCTTGACCAGCTCGGCGCTGCGCCGTACCGAGTCCTGCCAGTCTTGCCAGTAGCTGTGGGAACGGAACTCCCAACCCTGCACACCAACGCATTGCTGCGAATAGGTCCCTTGCAGGCTGGTCACCGAACGTTCAGCCAGACGGGCCTGGATGTCCTTGCCGAGGACGAAGAACGTAGCGCTCATGTTCGATTTGCGCAGGTACTCGGTGACCCAGGCAGTGTTATCTGGCGCGGCATTGGCGGCGCTGTCGAAAGTCAGCAGGAACAGGCGGTCATGCATGGCATCGCCATTGCGCTCATAGTCGCCAAAACGATCGACTTCGCTGCTGGTCTGCGGGAACAGCGCGGCCTTGCGCAATTGCTCGTCCAGGTACTGGGCGTGGAACAGCCGGCTCGGCTCGGCCCACTTGATGTAGTAGCTGTCGTCGCTGATCTGAAACTTGGCGGCTTGCTCTCGCAAGGTATCCATGTCCTCGACCAGGAAACAGAAAGAGGCATCCTGATCGCAACTCTGCTGGGCGAAGTTGTAGTTGCTCAGCAACCGCTGCCACATGCGCTGGCGCAGCTGGTTGACCGACTCCAGATTGACGGTGCGCAGGCCCAGGCGTTGAGCCAGGCTCGCTTCATCGAGCGATTCGCTGGCGAGCAGGACGCGGGCGAACATGAGGATTTCGGCCCGGGAGGCAACGTCGAACAGGGTCGGGTTGCTGAGCTGCTCAGGCCAGGTGCTGCGATCCAGCGTCGCCACATCGCCCGGCGTCGCCTGGGCGCCGAAGCTCAATAGTGTGGCGAAGAATAGAAAAACGATACGCAATGGGATGTCTCCATAACAAAACCCGCGCGGCACTATATCCCGAGAAGATCAAAAGATCGCAGCCTCGCTTCGCTCGACAGCTCCTACAGATGCCGGTGCACCGTAGGAGCTGTCGAGCGAAGCGAGGCTGCGATCTTTGCGAGCACATTCCATTCCCAAGTGAACGCGGTCCCGTAGGAGCTGTCGAGCGAAGCGAGGCTGCGATCTTGTTCCGTGACACCACCGATCACCTATGACACCCATAGCTGGAGTCAACACAGACAACCCCCTAGAATCGCCCCCACGATTAAAGGAGCCGACTTCATGCTGATGGTGATTTCCCCCGCCAAGACCCTCGATTACGAAACACCGCCGGCGACCCAGCGCTTCACTCAGCCGCAATACCTCGACCACTCCCAGGAACTGATACTGCAACTGCGCGACCTGACGCCGGCGCAGATCAGCGAGCTGATGCACGTCTCCGACAAGATTGGCGGCCTCAATGCCGCACGTTTCGGCAGCTGGACCCCGGCCTTCACCCCTGCCAACGCCAAGCAGGCCTTGCTGGCATTCAAGGGTGACGTGTACACCGGCCTGAATGCACAAACCTTCAGCGAAGCCGACTTCGATTACGCCCAGCAGCACTTGCGCATGCTCTCCGGCCTGTACGGCTTGCTGCGCCCTCTGGACCTGATGCAACCCTATCGGCTGGAGATGGGCACCAAGCTGGCCAATGCCCGCGGCAAGGATCTGTATGCCTTCTGGGGCACGCGGATCAGCGAATGGCTGAACGAAGCGCTGGCCGATCAAGGCGACGATGTGCTGCTGAACCTGGCCTCCAACGAATACTTCTCGGCAGTCAAACGCAGCGCCTTGAACGCGCGCATCATCAATACCGAGTTCAAGGACTTGAAGAACGGCCAGTACAAAATCATCAGCTTCTACGCGAAAAAGGCCCGCGGGATGATGAGCCGCTTCGTCATTGAAGAACGCATCAATGACCCGGTCGCCCTCAAGCAGTTCGATGTTCAGGGTTATCGCTACAGCAGCGAACAGTCTAAACCGGACAATCTGGTGTTCCTGCGCGATCACGCACCGGAGTAACCAGACCTGCACTCAATTCGCGCACGACATCAACAACTTCGTCGTGCGCCACCCCTTCGATCCTCGAACAATCCCCGCCCTTTTCGCCGACTTATTGGCGCCAAAAAACAAGCACTCGATTTTCTAACTTTTGTTTCACTCGACTTTGCTGATTTTTTTCAGTAGTGGCACTGAAAATTTTTGTGGGTAGTGGCAAAAAAATATCCAAGGCAATAATCACCCTATATATAAAGGGCGAAACGGCAAGTGCTATCAATATGAAAGCAGTGCCATCTTTTTCAATATTTCAAGAAATTTCAGAAATCGCGATGGGCGGACTGGAACTATGTCCAAATGCGCCGCTCATACCACCCGTAACGATTCTCTCGGCGAACGTACGAGATAACTTACACAGAGAAGCGGTCCCGATAGCGAAGTTGTCACATTAACTTGAACTTATGGATCACTTGTTTGGGCAACACATGAAGGACAGGAGATAACGCACCATTAATATCCCCTACAAGGCCACGGCTGCGCCCCTATAAACGTGCTCACCCGAGCACCCAACCGCTTGATTTACGGGCTTCTGGCCTGGCATTGAGCGCGCAAGACCTTTGCACGAACGTCCTCTGATTAGAGGGTCGGCTGCATAACAGGGCATGTCATAACAATAAGGCCTGGTTGCGCACATCTTGAGTGCACTTATTTAGACACTCGGAACTTAGTATGCCTGCACCCGGCATTGTGACGCCTTTAAGGCCGCACTTGCGAGTGCACTATGACCGCTGAACACCATTAACTCCGGCCATGTAATGGCTTGTTGAACACAGTCTTGATTAACTGAGAGGTAAATGCGATGCGCATCAGCATATTTGGTTTGGGTTACGTCGGTGCAGTCTGTGCCGGTTGCTTGTCTGCACGGGGCCATGACGTCGTTGGTGTCGATGTTGCCAAAGACAAGATCGATATGATCAACGCCGGTCGTTCGCCGATCGTTGAACCCGGTCTGGGCGAACTTCTGAAACAGGGCATCGAGACTGGCCGCCTGCGCGGCACGACCAACTTCGCCGAGGCGATTCGCGACACCGACCTGTCGATGATCTGCGTCGGCACGCCGAGCAAAAAGAACGGCGACCTGGAACTGAACTACATCGAGGCCGTGTGCCGCGAAATCGGTTTTGTTCTGCGTGACAAATCCACCCGCCACACCATCGTCGTGCGCAGCACCGTGTTGCCGGGCACCGTGGCAAACGTGGTCATCCCGATTCTCGAAGACTGCTCCGGCAAGAAAGCAGGCGTCGACTTCGGTGTTGCCGTGAACCCTGAGTTCCTGCGTGAAAGCACCGCGATCGCCGACTACGACCAGCCGCCAATGACCGTCATCGGCGAGTTCGACAAGGCTTCGGGCGACGTTCTGCAATCGCTGTACGAAGAGCTCGACGCACCGATCATCCGCAAGGACATCGCCGTTGCCGAGATGATCAAGTACACCTGCAACGTGTGGCACGCCACCAAGGTGACCTTCGCCAACGAGATCGGCAACATCGCCAAGGCTGTCGGCGTCGACGGTCGTGAAGTGATGGAAGTGGTCTGCCAGGACAAGGCGTTGAACCTGTCCCAGTACTACATGCGTCCTGGCTTCGCATTCGGCGGCTCCTGCCTGCCGAAAGACGTGCGCGCCCTGACCTACCGCGCCAGTTCCCTGGACGTCGAAGCACCGCTGCTCAACTCGCTGATGCGCAGTAACGAGTCCCAGGTGCAGAACGCGTTCGACATCGTCTCCAGCCACGACAAACGCAAAGTCGCCCTGCTGGGCCTGAGCTTCAAGGCCGGCACCGACGACCTGCGCGAAAGCCCGCTGGTCGATCTGGCGGAAATGCTGATCGGCAAGGGCTACGACCTGAGCATCTACGACAGCAACGTCGAGTACGCCCGTGTCCACGGTGCGAACAAGGATTACATCGAGTCGAAGATCCCTCACGTCTCGTCCTTGCTCAACTCGGACTTCGACGACGTGATCAACAACTCCGACGTGATCATCCTCGGTAACCGTGACGAGAAATTCCGCGCCCTGGTCAAGGACGTTCCGCACGGCAAGCAAGTGATCGACCTGGTCGGCTTCATGTCTCAAGCCACCAGCGTCAGCGGTCGCGCCGAAGGCATCTGCTGGTAACACGTCTGTAGGAGCTGTCGAGTGCAACGAGGCTGCGATCTTTCCCAGCTCACTTGAATCCCAAGCGAAAGATCAAAAGATCGCAGGCTTCGCCAGCTCCTATAGGGATTCTGGCGTTATCCAAACCGGGTGGCGCCAGTTTTCACAAGCCTGCCTTAACCCAATCGGGCTCCGCCCGAGATCGAGACGGATGCAGATTATGCACAGGCTAAAGCACGGCCTACTTCAGGCCGCCGGTTGGCTGTTTTACCTAAGTTTATTGATGGGCATCGCCATTGCGTTGCCTGTGTCCACGTTCGACTCCGAGTCGAAGGACTTCATTTTCCTGGTCGGTATCGTCGGTATCTGGCGCTACTCGATGGGTGCCACGCACTTTCTGCGCGGCATGCTGTTTCTGTACGTGGTCTACCCGCACCTGCGGCGCAAAGTGCGCAAGCTGGGTAAAGCGGCAGACCCCTCCCATGTGTTCCTGATGGTCACCAGCTTCCGTATCGACGCGCTGACCACCGCGCAGGTCTACAGCTCGGTGATCCGCGAGGCCATCGACTGCGGCCTGCCGACCACCGTGGTGTGCTCCATCGTCGAAATGTCCGATGAGCTGCTGGTCAAGAGCCTCTGGAAACGTATGAACCCACCCGCGAGCGTCAAGCTCGACTTCGTGCGCATTCCCGGCACCGGTAAGCGCGATGGCCTGGCCTACGGTTTCCGCGCCATCTCCCGCCACCTGCCGGACGACCGTGCCGTGGTTGCCGTGATCGATGGCGACACCGTGCTGGCCGAAGGCGTCGTGCTCAAGACCGTGCCGTGGTTCCAGCTGTTCGGCAATGTCGGCGGCCTGACCACCAACGAGTTCTGCGAAGTGCGCGGCGGCTACATCATGAGCGAATGGCACAAACTGCGATTCGCCCAGCGCCACATCAACATGTGCTCCATGGCCCTGTCCAAGCGTGTATTGACCATGACCGGCCGGATGTCGGTGTTCCGCGCCACCGTGGTCACCAACCCGGACTTCATCGCCGACGTGGAAAGCGACTCGCTGCAACACTGGCGTCTGGGCCGCTTCAAGTTCCTGACCGGTGACGACAAGTCGAGCTGGTTCAGCCTGATGCGCTTGGGTTACGACACGTTCTACGTGCCCGACGCCGCGATCCATACCGTGGAACACCCGCCGGAAAAGAGCTTCATCAAGGCCAGTCGCAAACTGATGTTCCGCTGGTATGGCAACAACCTGCGGCAGAACTCCCGCGCCCTGGGCCTGGGGATGAAACGCCTCGGCCTGTTCACGTCAGTGGTGCTGTTCGATCAGCGCGTGTCGATGTGGACGTCCCTGCTGGGCCTGACCGTGGCGCTCATCGCCACCTTCAAGTACGGCACCGCGTTCATCCTGGTTTACCTGCTGTGGATCGGCATCACCCGCCTGATCCTGACCCTGCTGCTGTCCTGTTCCGGTCACCGGATCGGCCCGGCGTACCCGGCCATTCTCTATTACAACCAGATCGTCGGCGCGCTGGTGAAGATCTACGTGTTCTTCCGCCTCGACAAACAATCCTGGACTCGCCAGCCCACTTCTCTGACCCGTGATCTCGCCAGCTTTCAACGTTGGTTCAACACCTGGTCGTCTCGGACCATGACCTTCTCCGCCGGCAGCATCTTTGTCGCCGTGCTGCTGATGATGGTCTGACCGAACTCGCCTGAATTAACTAGGAAATCGCCCATATGAATACCGCCGTCAACAGCAACGTAGTGCACGAATCCGAAGCCCAGCGCCAACACGCCCGTGTGAAAATTCCGGCCAAGCTGCGTTTCTTCGGCCCTGACCGGACCCCGGTCGAAGCCCGGGTCATCGACCTTTCCGCAGGCGGCCTGGCGTTCAACGCCGGTCAGCTGCCGCTGAAGGTTGGCGATGTGCACAAGGCCCGCCTGCAATTCGTCATCGATAACCTTGGCCTGGCCATGGACGTGGAGTTGCAGATCCGCTCCGTCGACCGCCAGACCGGCCGCGTTGGTTGCCAGTTCCAGAACCTGGAACCACGGGACATTTCCACCCTGCGCCACCTGATCACCTCGCACCTGGCCGGCGACATCGTCAGCATCGGTGAAGTGCTGGCAACCCTGCAGCGCGACAACTTCACCAAGGCGCGCAAGGTCAAGGACGGCGGCCACGGCATGACCGCGCTCGGCCGCCTGAAAGCGGTGACCTTCAGCGCCGGTATCTTCGTGGTCGGCCTGGTGGCGTTCGGTTTCATTTTCAAATCGGTGTACGGCATGTACTTCGTCAGCCACGCCCAGGCCGGTCTGGTCAGCGTGCAAGGCATGAACATCACCATGCCGCGCGACGGCACCGTGCAGAGCCTGATCAAGGCTGACGGCGTTGCTGCCAAAGGCGCACCGCTGGCGACCTTCAGCACCAGCATGCTCGACGTGCTCAAGGGCCATCTGGACGAAAACCAACTGCAACCGTCCAAGGTTGAAGAGCTCTTCGGCAAGCAAATGACCGGCACCCTGACCTCCCCGTGCGATTGCACCGTGGCCCAGCAACTGGTGGCTAACGGTCAATACGCCAACAAAGGTGACGTGATCTTCCAACTGGTGCCACGCAATACCGAAGCCAACGTTGAAGCACGCTTCTCCTATCGCCAGTTCGGCGATGTGCGCCCAGGCACCTCGGTCAGCTTCCAGATCGCCGGCGAAGACCAGACCCGTACCGGCAAGATCGTCAGCAGCACCAGCCTGAAAAGCGAAGACCTGTCATCCGATATCCGCGTGCAGATCAAACCTGACGAGCCGCTGGACAGCGCACTCGCCGGTCGCCCGGCGGAAGTGAACAGCACCCGTGGCCCGAACCTGAACTGGCTGATCAACAAAGCCATGGCCGCCGGTCTTTAAAAAGAGGACATGCCCGTGACGACTCCACAAATCCTCAGAACACCGCGCACCCACATAGGATCACTGTGTGCAGTTGCACTGGCCGTAAGCCTGGCCGGTTGCGCCGGCCTGCCCGACCAGCGCCTGGCCAATGAAGCCCTCAAGCGCGGTGATACCACGCTGGCGGCGCAGAACTATCAGCAACTGGCCGACCTGGGCTACAGCGAAGCCCAGGTTGGGCTGGCCGACATTCAGGTCGACAGCCGCGACCCGGCGCAGATTAAAAAAGCCGAGGCGACTTACCGTGCCGCGGCCAGCGTCTCGCCGCGGGCTCAGGCTCGCCTGGGTCGCCTGCTGGTGGCCAAACCTGGCGCCACCGAAGCCGAACACCACGAAGCCGAGGCACTGTTGAAGAAAGCCGCGACCAATGGCGAAGGCAACACCCTGATCCCGTTGGCGATGCTGTATCTGCAATTCCCGCACAGCTTCCCCAACGTCAACGCACAGCAGCAGATCAGCCAATGGCGCGCCGAAGGCAAACCGGAAGCAGGTCTGGCCCAGGTGCTGCTCTATCGCACCCAAGGCACTTACGACCAACACCTGGATGACGTGGAAAAGATCTGCAAAGCGGCGTTGAACACCACCGACATCTGCTACGTCGAACTGGCCACGGTCTATCAGAAACGTGGCCAGCCCGAACAACAGGCCGAGCTGATCAAGCAGATGCAGGCCGCTCACAGCCGTGGCACCGTCTCCGCGCAACGGGTCGACAGCGTGGCCCGCGTGCTGGGCGATGCGAGCCTGGGCAAGACCGACGAAAAAACCGCTCAGTCGCTGCTCGAAGGCATCGCCCCTGGCTACCCGGCGTCCTGGGTCAGCCTGGCGCAATTGCTCTACGACTTCCCTGAACTGGGCGACGTCGACACGATGATGAAGTACCTGGACAACGGCCGCGCCGCCGACCAGCCGCGAGCCGAACTGTTGCTGGGCAAGCTCTACTACGAAGGCAAGATGGTGCCGGCCGACGCCAAGGTCGCCGAAGAGCACTTCAAGAAAGCCGTCGGCCGGGAAGTCGCCGCCGATTACTACCTCGGCCAGATTTACCGTCGCGGTTACCTGGGCAAGGTCTATCCGCAGAAAGCCCTGGATCACCTGCTGACCGCTGCGCGCAACGGCCAGAACAGCGCCGATTTCGCCATCGCCCAACTGTTCTCCCAAGGCAAGGGCACCCGGCCCGACCCGGTCAACGCTTACGTCTTCAGCCAATTGGCCAAGGCTCAAGACACCCCGCAAGCCACTGAGCTTGCGCAAACACTCGAAGCGCAACTGCCGCCTGACCGGCTGGCCGAGGCCCAACGCCTGCTCAAACAAGAGCAAGCCATTCGTAGCACCGTGAGTCCGGACACGCTGGAACTGCACGCTTTGCAAGAAGAAGACGGCGAGGAATCCCTATGAAACTCAATCCATTCGTGCAGGCCGGTATTGGCCTGACATTCGCCCTGCTGTGGTCGTGCCCGACCCTGGCGGCCCTGACCGAAGACAAGAACTTCGGTCTCGAAGTCAAAGTTACCGGCCAGTCCGAAAACGACAGTGACCTGGGCACCGCCGGTGGCGGCGACGTTAACGGCGTCGGCCTCGACCTGCGTCCTTGGGTCTATGGCGAAAGCGGCGCGTGGAGCGCCTACGCGATGGGTCAGGCCGTGACGTCCACCGACATCATCGAAACCGACACCCTGCAGCAGTCCGACAACAGCGGCACCCAAACCACCGACAGCGGTGATCGCAAGACCAAGAAAAACTACCTGGCGATGCGCGAGTTCTGGGTCGGTTACCAGGGCCTCACGCCTTACCCTGGCGAGATCCTCAAGTTCGGTCGCCAACGCCTGCGCAACGACGACGGCCAATGGCGCGACACCAACATCGAAGCCCTGAACTGGACCTTCGACACCACCCTGTTGCGCGCCAACGTCGGTATCGCCGAACGCTTCAGCGAATACCGTACCGACCTGAAAGAACTGGCGCCCAAAGACAAGGATCGCCTGCACGCCTACGCCGATGCGGCGTATCAGTGGACACCCGGTAACTGGGTCGGCATTCGCGGTCATCACACCCACGATAACGGCAAGCTCGACTATCCGGAGCCAGGCGTGGCCGGCGATACCCTGGACAAGAAACAGAACGGCGACATCAGCTGGCTCGGCCTCACCGCCGACAGTGATGCCTACAACTGGCGCAACACCAACTCCGTCAATTACTGGGGCAGCATTACCGGCATGAGCGGCGACCGTGACACGGTCAACCCGCTGAATGCCGACGGCACTCGCCCGGCAGAAGCCAAGCGTGGTGAAGACCTGAACGGCTGGGCTACCGACGTAGGTGTTCGTCTGCGTCTCGATCCGCAGTGGCAAGTCGGTGCAGCCTATGCCCGCGCCAGCGCCGAGTACCAACAGAACGGCCTGGAAAGCAACCGCTCGAACTACACCGGTACGCGCTCGCGGGTTCACCGTTTCGGCGAAGCCTTCCGTGGCGAAATGAACAACATGCAGACCGCTACGTTGTTCGGCTCCTGGATGCTCAACGACGAATACGACGCCAGCCTGATCTATCACAAGTTCTGGCGTGTGGACGGCAACAAGCCGGTGGGCAACAACGGCATCAACGCTGTTGAAAACAACACCGACGACGCGACCGGCGCGATCCTCTCCAGCACCTCCCTGCCGCTGGAAGATGGCAACAAGGACCTCGGTCAGGAAATGGACCTTGTGGTCACCAAGTACTTCAAGCAAGGCCTGTTGCCGGCAGCGTTGAGCCAGTCGATCGATGAGCCTTCGGCCCTGGTGCGGTTCCGTGGCGGTGTGTTCAAGCCAGGCGATGCCTATGGCAAAGAAGTCGACTCGTACATGCACCGTGCGTTTATCGACGTGATCTGGCGCTTCTGATGCAAACCGCGAAGGGAGTGCCCGACATGAACAGCGCCAAGAAAGGCTCGATCAGCCTGCTGGCCGGCGCGCTGCTGCTGGCCAGCGCAGCCGCCTTCGCCACCGTCGAACCGGCCAAGCCTGTGCAACAGGGCAAATCGACGACCATAGCCAAGGGGCTGCAACAGGCCAAGACCTACACCGTCAGCAGCGCGCCAACCGCGCCCCTGGACTTGGCCAAGCCGAAACTGCCGGACACTTCAGGCTACACCGCCGAAGCCATCGCCGCGAAAATCGTGCGCACCAAGCCCGGTAAGATCAGCGTGCGCCGGATGATGCAGGAAGACGCCTTGAAGGACTTCATCGGCGGCGACAACAAGATGGCCGAGTGGGTGGTGCGTCAGCACGGCATCCCGCAGGCGATCTTCGTCGACGACGGCTATATGAACCTCAAGGATCTGACCAAGAAGCTGCCCAAGCAGTACCTCAGCGAAACGTCGCCAGGTGTGTTCCTGGCGAAGTTGCCGATCGTGGTGGGCAGACACGGCATTCTGGAAATCGACAAACAGACCCAGGAACTGCGCCTGTCCCAAGAGGCCGGCTCATTCCTGGTCAACGACGGTCAGCTGTTTGTGCGTGATACCAAGATCACCGGTTGGAGCGAGAAGGCCAACGGCCCGGCGGCCTTCTCGTCGCCCAAGGAATTCCGTCCGTTCCTGTTGTCCTGGGGCGGCACCGAGACCTACATCGCCAACAGCAAGATCGCCAGTTTCGGTTACGCCAACAGTAAGTCCTACGGCGTGAGTATTTCCCAATACACGCCGAACATGGCCAAGGTGCTCAAGCGCCCTGAACCGACCGGCTGGATCGTCGGCTCCGAGTTCTCGGACATGTGGTACGGCTTCTACTGCTACGAAACCCGCGACTTCGTGGTCAAGGGCAACACCTACAAAGACAACATCGTCTACGGCATCGACCCCCATGACCGTTCCCACGGCCTGATCATCGCCGACAACACGGTGTACGGAACCAAGAAGAAGCACGGGATCATTATTTCCCGTGAGGTCAACGACAGCTTCATTTTCAACAACCGCAGCTACGACAACCACCTGTCGGGCCTGGTGATCGACCGTAACAGCGTGAACAACCTGATCGCCTACAACGAGATCTACAAGAACCACACCGACGGCATCACCCTCTACGAGAGTGCCGACAACCTGTTGTGGGGCAACAAGGTGATCAGCAATAAGCGCCACGGCATCCGGATTCGTAACAGCGTGAACATTCGCCTGTACGAAAACATCTCAATGGCCAATGGCCTGACCGGTGTCTACGGGCACATCAAAGACCTGAGCGACACCGACCGGGACATCAAGCTCGACCCGTTCGATGCCGAAGTGTCGCTGATCGTGGTCGGTGGTGAACTGGCCGCCAACGGCAGCGGACCGCTGTCGATCGACTCGCCGCTGAGCGTGGAGTTGTATCGCGTGTCGATGCTCGCACCGACCAAAACCAGCGGCATCAGCTTCTCGGGGATTCTCGGCGAGCGCCAGGATGAAATTCTCGACCTGCTGGTGCGCCAGCAGAAAGCCGTGCTGATCGACCCTGTCGAACGCCAGACCGAAATGCGGGACTGAGGATAATTTTATGCACCCACACTTGATCAAATTACTCAGCCTGTCGGCCCTGACTGCGGGCATTCTCGCGGCCAGCACTGGCGTGCGTGCCGAAGACGCCAAGGCACCGAGCTTCAGCGCCGAGCCGTGCTGCAGCCTGTGCCCGGCAGCCCACGACCCGAAGAACTACACCACCCGCTATCAGCAGAACTTCACCACGCTGGTGCAGGCCCAGGGCGACTGGCTGTTCCGTACCCAAGAAGACTTGCGCACCGAGTTCGACACCACACCCGCCGGCTACAAACGCCTGAAACAACTGCACGATGCGTTCAAGAGCAAAGGCGTGGAGCTGGTCATCGTTTACCAGCCGACCCGTGGCCTGGTGAACCGCAACAAGCTGAACCCGGAAGAAAAAGCCAAATACGATTTCGACAAGGCCCTGACCAACTACAAGACCATGCTCGGGCGCTTCGCGCAGATGGGCTACGTGGTCCCCGACCTGTCACCACTGACCAACGAATCGCTGCCCGACACCCTGCCCGCCCACGATTTCTACTTCCGCGGCGACCAGCACTGGACCCCGTATGGCGCCCAGCGCACCGCGAAGATCGTCGCCGAGAAGGTCAAGCAGTTGCCGGCCTTCGCCGACATTCCCAAGCGTGAATTCGAGACCCATAAGTCGGGTCGCATGGGCAAGACCGGAACGTTACACAACATGGCGGGTCAACTCTGTGGCACCAGCTACGCGATCCAGTACATGGATCAGTTCACCACCGAGCCCAAGGGCGAAGCAGCGGATGGCGATCTGTTCGGTGAATCCGGCAACCCGGAAATCACCCTGGTCGGCACCAGCCACAGTGGCAAGAACTACAACTTCGCCGGTTTCCTCGAAGAGGCCATCGGCGCCGACATCCTCAACGTGGCATTCCCCGGCGGTGGCCTGGAAGGTTCGATGCTGCAGTACCTGGGCAGCCAGGAGTTCCAGACCAAGCCTCCGAAAATTCTCATCTGGGAATTCTCGCCGCTTTATCGCCTCGACCAGGAAACCATCTACCGCCAGATGATGGCGCTGCTCGACAACGGTTGCGAAGGCAAGGATGCACAGATGAGCAGCAGCGCCATGGTGAAGCCGGGCAAAAACGAACTGTTGGTCAACAGCAAGAACCTGGACCTGCGCAACAGCGACCACCAGGTCGACATCCGCTTCGCCGATACGTCGGTGAAAACCTTGCATGCCACCCTCTGGTACATGAATGGGCGTCATGAGGACATCAAGATCGAGAAACCGGAAACCTCCGAGACCGACGGGCGTTTCGCCTTCGAGTTGCGCACGGACGAAGACTGGGCCTCGCAGAATCTGCTGGCCGTAGAAGTCCAGGGGCCTGAAACACCAGGCGCCGCGCCACAGAAAGTCGAAGCGAAAATCTGCAAACGCAACGTGTTCTCCGGCACCGGGCAGCGTACTGCTCAAGCCGGGCAATGAGGCTACCTCTTATGAACTGCATGCAAACCCGAACTTTGAAACAGTTACTCGCGCCCTCTCTACTGGCTCTGGCGATGTTCGCTGGCGCCACCCAGGCCGCCGCGCCACTGCACCCGCCCCAGGGTTACTTCGCGCCTGTGGATAAATTCAAGACCGGCGACAAGAGTGAAGGCTGCGACGCAATGCCGACGCCGTACACCGGCGCCCTGCAGTTTCGCAGCAAATACGAAGGCTCCGACAAGGCCCGTTCGACTCTGAACGAGGAATCGGAAAAGGCCTTCCGCGACACCACCGCCGACATCACCAAGATCGAGCGCGGCACCAGCAAGCGAGTGATGCAGTTCATGCGTGACGGTCGCCCGGAACAACTGGAATGCACCCTCGACTGGTTGACCGCCTGGGCCAAGGCCGATGCGTTGATGTCCAGGGACTTCAACCACACCGGCAAGTCCATGCGCAAATGGGCGCTGGGCAGCATGGCGTCGTCCTATATCCGCCTGAAATTCTCTGACTCGCACCCACTGGCCACCCACCAGGAAGAGGCGCAAGTGATTGAAGCCTGGTTCAGCAAAATGGCCGATCAGGTGGTCAGCGATTGGGACAACCTGCCGCTCGAACAGACCAACAACCACTCGTATTGGGCGGCCTGGTCGGTGATGGCCACGTCGGTCGCCACCAACCGCCGCGACCTGTTCGACTGGGCCGTGAAGGAATTCAAGGTCGGCGCCAATCAAATCGATGCCCAAGGCTTCCTGCCTAACGAACTCAAGCGCCAGCAACGCGCCCTCGCCTACCACAACTATGCCCTGCCGCCGCTGGCGATGATCGCCAGTTTCGCCCAGGCCAACGGTGTGGATTTGCGTCAGGAAAATAACGGCGCCTTGAAACGCCTGGGTGATCGCGTACTCGCGGGTGTGCAAGACCCGGATCAATTCGAGAAGAAGAACGGCAAGGATCAGGACATGACCGATCTCAAGATCGACTCGAAATTCGCCTGGCTCGAACCGTTCTGCTCGCTCTACACCTGCGCGCCGAATGTGCTGGAACTCAAGCACAAGATGCAGCCGTTCAAGTCGTTCCGCCTCGGCGGGGATTTGACCAAGGTCTACGACCCGGCCAATGAAAAAGGCAAAGGTTCTTAAAGCTGACTGTATTCCCCTGTGGCGAGGGAGCTTGCTCCCGCTCGGCTGCGAAGCAGTCGTAACCCAGTGAACGCGGATTGATTGAGACACCGCGTCATCAGGTTTCAGGGGCGCTTCGCACCCCAGCGGGAGCAAGCTCCCTCGCCACAGGTAAGTGCACAGCATGCAATACAACCACCCCGGATTTTCGTGGGGGGTTTGGGGGGGCTTTGGCCCTTGACTGTTGGTTAAACATGGAGAGATCGGGATGGTATTTTCATCCAACGTGTTCCTGTTTCTGTTCTTGCCGATCTTTCTCGGCTTGTACTACTTGAGCGGGCAACGCTATCGCAACTTGCTGCTGCTGATCGCCAGCTACGTGTTCTACGCCTGGTGGCGTGTGGACTTCCTTGCGCTGTTCGCAGCGGTCACGGTGTGGAACTACTGGATCGGCCTGAAAGTTGGCGCCGCCGGGGTCCGGACCAAACCGGCCCAGCGCTGGCTGCTGCTCGGCGTCGCGGTGGACTTGTGCATCCTGGGCTACTTCAAGTACGCCAACTTCGGCGTGGAGAGCATCAACGCGATGATGACCTCGGTCGGTCTGTCGCCGTTCATCCTGACCCACGTACTGTTGCCGATCGGGATCTCGTTCTACATCTTCGAGTCCATCAGCTACATCATCGACGTTTACCGCGGCGATACCCCGGCCACCCGCAACCTGATCGACTTTGCCGCATTCGTAGCGATCTTCCCGCACTTGATCGCGGGCCCCGTGCTGCGTTTCCGCGACCTGGCCGACCAGTTCAACAACCGCACCCACACCCTCGACAAGTTCTCCGAAGGTGCCACGCGGTTCATGCAGGGTTTCATCAAGAAGGTGTTCATCGCCGACACCCTGGCGGTGGTCGCCGACCATTGCTTCGCCTTGCAGAACCCGACCACGGGCGATGCCTGGCTCGGCGCCCTGGCCTACACCGCGCAGCTGTACTTCGACTTCTCCGGCTACAGCGACATGGCGATTGGCCTGGGCTTGATGATGGGTTTCCGCTTCATGGAAAACTTCAAACAGCCGTACGTCAGCCAGTCGATCACCGAGTTCTGGCGGCGCTGGCACATCAGCCTCTCCACCTGGCTGCGTGACTACCTGTACATCACCCTCGGCGGTAACCGTAAAGGCACGCTGATGACCTATCGCAACCTGTTCCTGACCATGCTGCTCGGTGGTCTGTGGCACGGCGCGAACATCACCTACATCGTCTGGGGCGCCTGGCACGGCATGTGGCTGGCAATCGAAAAAGCCATCGGCCTGAACACTTCGCCGCGCAGCTTCAACCCGATCCGCTGGGTCCTGACCTTCCTGCTGGTGGTGATGGGCTGGGTGATCTTCCGCGCAGAGAACCTGCACGTCGCCGGTCGCATGTACGGCGCAATGTTCAGCTTCGGCGAATGGTCGCTGTCGGAACTCAACCAGGCCAGCCTCACCGGTCTGCAAGTGGCAACCCTGGTGGTGGCTTACGTGACCCTGGCGTTCTTCGGCCTGCGTGATTTCTACACCAACCAGCCGCCAGTCAAGACCAAGCCTGCGGTGAACATCGAAACCGACGGCCCGGCCGCGGCGACACCTGGAATGATCAAAGCCGTACCGGGCGACAACCCGGCCAGCATCCACGAGCCGGGTTACACCGTCGGCGTTGAAGCGACTGTGCAACCGGCCTATTGGACCGCCGACTGGTCCCGTTACGTGATGCGCGCCCTGGTACTGCTGCTGTTCATTGCCTCGATTCTCAAACTCTCGGCGCAAAGCTTTTCGCCGTTCCTTTACTTCCAGTTCTGAGGGATCTGACCATGACCCGCTCATTACGCATCTTCTACATCGCGCTGTTCCTGGTGACCTTGCTGGTCCTGGGTGTGTGGTCGGTACGCAGCTTCTTCGGCTTCAGTACCAACGCCGATGCCACCGTGCTCAACGGGCGCTGGACCAAAGCCGTCGAGACGCACTACGACGACGAGTTCCCGATCAAGCGCCTGGGCACCAACCTTTGGGCCGCGCTGGATTTCAAACTGTTCAACGAAGGTCGTCCGGGCGTGGTGCTCGGTCGCGATCAGTGGCTCTACAGCGATGAAGAGTTCCACCCGATCGTCAACGAAGAGTTGAACCTGCAAGGCAACTACGCGCTGGTCGAAGGCGTGCGCCAGGAACTGAAAAAGCGAGGCGTGCAACTGGTGATGGCGATCGTGCCAGCCAAGACGCGTCTGTACCCGGAACACCTGGGTGAAGTGAAGCCGGCGAGTATCCACGCCAATCTGTACAAGGACTTCCACGCTCGCGTGGCGGCCGACAAGATCCTCGCCCCTGACCTGCTCGGCCCGCTGCAACAAGCCAAGCGCGACGGTCAGCAAGTGTTCCTGCGCACCGACACCCACTGGACCCCGGAAGGCGCGCAAGTCGCTGCCCAGACCCTGGCCAAAACCATTGCCGACAAGGCTCCGCTCAGCGGCGAACCGCAAAACTTCGTCACTGAACCGGCGGAGAAGGTGACGCACAAGGGCGACCTGCGGTTGTTCCTGCCGCTGGACCCGCTGTTCGAGAACCTGATGCCGGCGCCAGAACCTTTGCAGAAGCGCAACACCGTGGCAGCCCAGGATCAACCTGCCGGTGATGATGCGTTGTTTGCCAACACGGAAGTGCCGGTGGCCCTGATCGGCACCAGCTACAGCGCCAACCCAAACTGGAACTTCGTCGGTGCGCTGAAAGAAGCGCTGCACAGCGACGTGGTCAATTACGCCGAAGACGGCCACGGCCCGATTCTGCCGATGCTCAGCTACCTGAAAAGCGATGCCTTCAAGAACAGCCCGCCACAAGTGCTGATCTGGGAATTCCCTGAACGATATCTGCCTGTGAACAACGAAATCGGTGACGCCGACCCGCAGTGGGTCGCAGAGCTTAAACAAGCCGGCGCGCGCCAACAAAACGTAGCTGTAAACACCAAATCCGAGACGCCCGACCGGGCGCAAAACTGAAAGAGAGGTACACCCATGACTTTCACTACTACTCCTCGCCGTCTCGCCGCTCGCTCCTTAAAAGCAGTCGCCCTCGTCGCCGGCATGAGCGCGCTCTCGATGCAGGCCTTCGCCGCGGGTGACGCTGCCCTCTACGGCCCTGTCGCGCCAAAAGGCTCCAGCTTCGTGCGGGTCTACAACGCCGGTAACGCTGAAGTCAGCGCCACGGTCGGCACCACCAACCTGAACGAAGTCGCGCCGCTGTCCAGCACTGACTTCAGCTTCATGCCGGGCGGTGACTACAGCGCCAAGATCGGCAGCCAGACCCTGCCGGTGAAACTGGCCGGCGATCACTATTACACCCTGGTCAACAATGCCAGCGGCGCGCCGCAACTGATCGAAGAGCCGCCGTTCAAGAACAAGCAGAAATCCCTGGTACGCGTGCAGAACCTCAGCGACAAGGCCCTGACCCTGAAAACCGCCGACGGCAAGACCGATGTGGTGCCGAACGTGGCCGCCAAGGGCCGTGGCGAGCGTGAAATCAACCCGGTGAAAGTCAGCCTGGCGCTGTACGAAGGCGACAAGAAAGTCGGCGACGTGAAGCCGGTTGCCCTGGAGCGCGGTGAAGCGGCGGTGCTGTACGTCACCGGCAACGGCAGCAACCTGTCGCCAGTCTGGGTCAAGCGCCCGGTGTCGACGCGCTAATAAATTTTCCGAACGGCTGACACCCCACTGGGGCCTTGAAACGGGGCCCCTGTAGGAGCTGGCGAAGCCTGCGATCTTTTGGCGTTTTCAATGACGCCAAAGATCAAAAGATCGCAGCCTGCGGCAGCTCCTACAGGGGATCGCGCCAGCCTTCGGTACGGAACAAAAACAAGAGTGAAACGACAGAACGTTCGTGGCTCTAACCAATCGATTTTAAAGGAGTAACAACATGATTCCGGTGATCTTGTCAGGTGGTAGCGGCTCACGTCTTTGGCCGCTTTCGCGTAAGCAATTCCCCAAGCAATTCCTCGCCCTGACCGGCGAACACACGCTGTTCCAGCAAACCCTGGAACGCCTGGTGTTCGAAGGCATGGACACTCCGATCGTGGTCTGCAACAAGGAACACCGTTTCATCGTCAACGAGCAGCTGAACGCCCGCAACCTGGATGTGCAGCGCGTGCTGATGGAACCCTTCGGCCGCAACACCTCGCCAGCCGTGGCCCTGACCGCGATGATGCTGGTCAATGAAGGTCGCGACGAGTTGATGCTGGTGCTGCCGGCCGACCACGTGCTGGAAGACCAGAAAGCCCTGCAACGCGCCCTGGCCCTGGCCACCGTGGCGGCCGAGCGTGGCGAGATGGTGCTGTTCGGCGTGCCGGCGACCAAACCGGAAACCGGTTACGGCTACATCAAGTCCACCAACGATGCCCTGCTGCCGGAAGGCGTCAGCCGTGTCTCGCACTTCGTCGAAAAACCCGACGTGAAACGCGCCACCGAGTTCGTCCAGTCCGGCGGTTATTTCTGGAACAGCGGTATGTTCCTGTTCCGCGCCAGCCGCTTCCTTGAAGAGCTTAAAAAACATGATCCGGACATCTACGACACCTGCGTACTGACGCTGGAACGTAGCGCGCAGGATGCCGACACCGTCGATATCGACCCTGCCACCTTCGCCTGCTGCCCGGACAATTCCATCGACTATTCGGTGATGGAGAAGACCCAGCGCGCCTGCGTCGTGCCTCTGACCGCGGGCTGGAGCGATGTCGGTTGCTGGTCGTCGCTGTGGGAAGTCAATGAAAAAGACGCCAACGGCAACGTCACCAAAGGCGACGTGGTCATCCAGGACAGCAAAAACTGCATGATCCATGGCAACGGCAAACTGGTGTCGGTGATCGGCCTGGAAAACATCGTGGTGGTCGAAACCAAGGACGCCATGATGATTGTCCACAAGGACAAGGTCCAAGGCGTCAAACAGATGGTCAACACCCTTAACGAACAGGGCCGCAGCGAAACCCAGACCCACTGCGAGGTTTATCGTCCGTGGGGCTCCTACGACTCGGTGGACATGGGCGGTCGTTTCCAGGTCAAGCGCATCTCGGTCAAACCGGGTGCGTGCCTGTCGTTGCAGATGCACCACCACCGCGCCGAACACTGGATCGTGGTCAGCGGCACCGCTGAAGTGACCTGCGACGAAAACGTGTTCCTGCTCACTGAAAACCAGTCGACCTACATCCCGATCGCCTCGGTTCACCGTCTGCGCAACCCAGGCAAGATTCCACTCGAGATCATCGAAGTGCAATCGGGCAGCTACCTGGGCGAAGACGATATCGAGCGGTTTGAAGATATCTACGGTCGCTCCACCCCGATCGAGCGCGGCGTGTCGGTGAAAACCATCGCGCAGTGATTGACCGGTAAAACAAAAAGCCCCCGTCCAGCCCGCTGCATTCCCTATCCGCAGTGGGTTGGGTGGGGGCTTTTCTTTTGTGTCAGTGGAATGCTCCTTGCCGAGCGGGAGCTGACCTGGACGTCCCATTGAGTGATTGTCGTCTTCCGGCGTAAGGCTTGGGCGCGACAAGTTCAATGAAGTCCTGGTTTCGGTTCAGCACCTGAACCACTTCCTGCGTCTGCATCGAGAGCTCAGCGATTGTTTCGAAGGTTTGCGGATCCGAACTACCGGAGTCCGCGAATTCATTTTTGATCGCCTGCATCCTGAACTCCAGCATATCGATCACTGCCGGCGTCACCTCATAAGTCTCACTCAACGATGACGCGTTCACCCCCTTCGATGCCTGGTAAAACTCCTCGCCTGTCTTGATCAGCCCTGGGGCTTGCGATCCCAGCTTCTCACCGACCATTTCGACAATCTTGTCTGTCACCGCGGTGCGAATTTTTTTCCCCAGTCGCGCTCGTCCTTCACTCGTACGCGGATCATTTGCCGCCAGCTCAAGCTTTACCATTGCCAGGCTGAGTTGTTTTTTCGGCTCAACGCTCTCAATCAGCGCCTTGGGGTTCATTTCATTGCCCTTGAAGTTGATCGGGCGATCCAGCTCAAAGGTGTCCACCATTTTGGAAATCAACGCATCCGCAGCCTTCGCGCCGGCTTTCGCTCCTAGCTGGCCTCCCAACGCTGAACCTCCCGGCCCAAGCAACCCACCCAAGGCGGAGCCCCCCGCAGCGCCCACTGCCTGTGCGCCAGCGCTGACAGCATTGCTGCCAAGCTGAGTGACTACCCGCCTGCCCAAGGCTTGAAACCGATGCCGCGCATAAACGTGGTTAAGCATCGAATTTCTGAGATCGGAAGTCGTCGTCGCCACCGATGTCAATAAGGCTCGTTGTTTTTCCAGGCTGCTGTTCAACCCTGCCGCTTCAGTCTTGCCTCCTCCGTCATTGTCGACATATGTCATGGGTGAGTTACCGACCATGCAGTACAGATTCGGTCCGTCGATGAAGCCCTTGGGATCCGGATTCAACCAACGTTGTAACCACGGGATGTAATAGCGATAACCGAAGTAACACAGTCCGGTCGCATCCCGTTCCTTGCCCGAGTAACGAATGGTTTTATAACTGACCTCGATCACATCATCCCCAGCCAGGCAGGCCGTCTCGCCGAACGGGTAAAAGGTTTCCCGGCTGATGATGCGTGCATCAGCAGCCAGCTCCAGGCTGGTCGAGCCCAAATGATCGGTAAAGCCATATCGATACTGGTTGTTTGTTCCCGAAGGCGGGGGGCTCTCCCAGTGCAATACCCGAACGCTGTTGAGTCCGGCCTGGGCAATGATGACCTGCAAGATCTCTCCCGTGCCGTTATCGGTGCGCAGCTCCAGCCCCCGCAAGTAACGCACTTGCGCGACAACGGTCCGCACGCTGGTCTGCAACGAGCGGACTTTGCGTACGCGCTGGCCACCGCCATCGCAGTGATACGACTCCCGGTCATGGCGCCCGGAGACGCGCGCCACCGGGCTGACCGATTGCAGCTGGTTGCGCAGATCCCACGTCAGAAAGCGCCCCTGATCCAGTTCCAGCAAATTGCCGCTGGCATCAAATGCAGCGGCGATTTCTCCTTCGGTCGGCGGCACGTCGTTGCGCCAGGGCAAGCAGCGATTGCTGTACCGCGCGGCTTTCAGCTCGCGTCCGTGGTTTTGCGCGCCGACGTGGGTCAGCGTCAGTAGATTGCCGCCCGCGTCATGGCAATAGCTCTGATGGTAATTGCTGACCGCTGCCGGATCAGTACGACCGACTGAATCCGGCCCCTGAGTGGGGCCGCCCGCCTCCCAGCCAAAGGCTTCGATCAACTGGTACAGGCTGTCGTAGATGAAGCGATTGATCGGGTCGATGCGTTGATTGGCGAAGTAGCGCACCGGCAGGGCCTTGTCTTCGATACTCAGCACATTGCCCATTCGGTCATAGATATAGAGCAGGTGTTGCAGCAAACCGACTCGCTCACTGTACGCCCGTCGCTCCATCAGCCGACCATCCTCGGGGCAATACGTGAGCGTTGTTTGCACTGCGTTACCCGCCACTTCTCGTACGGTCTGACCCTCGGCGTTGTAATCGATTTCGCCGACCAGCGTTTGCCATGAGGATTGCCCCGCCAGCTTAAGGGCACTGTGGCGTAACCGGCCATCAAGCGTGAGACTAAAGCTCTGGCAGTTCTGCCTGGCATCGACCGTTTCCAGCACATCCCCCAGCGCCCCGTAACGCCCCGTCGAAACGGCGCCCTCGCCCGGTTCGAGCAGTTTTTGTCGATCGGCTATCGGCTCAGGCCAATTCGGTGCAACGGCTTCCAGCGTGAAGTGCTGAACGTGCCTTGTGCAGTGGCCGGTGATTGCAAACGCCGCAAACAACACTGTGCCTCCGGGGCTATCCTGGCGAATCAACCGCCCGCATTGGTTGCGATCCCGATTGCCGTGATCGGCACGACCATATTCCATACGCTCGGCACAATGTGGTGGCTGCGTGGCGAGATGCTCAAACACCGCCACGGGACGAAGCAGGTCGTCGTAATCAACTTCGCGTCGTACAGCGCGACTGTCCCAGCCTTGCAGCATTTCATTGGCCAGACCAAGAAGACTGATCTGTGAGCCGGCATCGACACTGACCGTAAATACCGGATTACCGGACAGAGAATGTACCGCCGTGAGATTGGCAGGGGTCGAAGAGTCGTCCTTTTGCAACGCCCATAGCCGCGGGTCCCACTGTTCTACCGCAAAACCCGCGGCATCGTGGAAGGTGCGATTAATGCGCGCCAGAGCAGCGGCGCTTTCGTCTGTGCGCCAATAATCAACCGAACAAATCGGCAGCCCCCGCGGGTCAATGACGGACAATCGTGGGGTTTTATAGTGCCGTCCCATTGTCGAAGCCTGCATCCGGTTCGTCCCTGTTCGCCTGTGGTTATCTAACCGCTCGTGGTCAGGGCTGGCTACTGTCAGAAATTACAGTACCGACCAGCGGTACAACCCCTTGCTCACCGAATATCCATTCTCGTGTCCCTTCGGTAGGATGGTGGTTATCCGTTCAAGGAGCGTTCAAACATGTTCATCGGCGTCCTGCTGGTCATCACCTGGCTGATCCTGCTGCTGCGCTACCCGGCCAAGGCCGTGCCGGTTTCCGTGGCGGCCGCTGTCGGATTGGGTCTGGTGGCGACATGGGTGTTCTGGATGGACAATCGCGAGATCAAGCAACTGGCACGCCTTGAGCTACGCATCACTTACGCACCCGAGCACTGTCCCGCAGACCGGCCGTTGAAGTTGACGATGAACAACGGTAACGACGTGCCACTGACCGAGTTGCGCTGGCGCATCGCGGCGTATGCGCCGGGCGATACGGTGAACCTGGCCGACAATCAATACGCCGCACCACGTTATCGCGGCCCCGGTGAATTGCAGGCCGGCGGCAATTGGGAAGACTGCTTGCCACTACCGCCCCTGCGCCCCGGTTACCGCCCGCAAACCCTGGAATTTCGCGCCGAACGGTTGCAGGGTAGTTTCTCCGACTGATCCCCCATTTTCTTTTGCACAAGGACCGCGCCATGCCTGTTGCGTTGATTACCGGTTGTTCCAGCGGCATTGGCCGCGCCCTCGCCGATGCCTTCAAAAGTGCCGGTTACAAAGTCTGGGCCAGCGCTCGCAAGGCTGAAGACGTGGCGGCGCTGACAGCCGCCGGTTTCACCGCCGTGCAACTGGATGTCAACGATGGCCCGGCACTCGAACAGTTGAGCGAACGAATCAACCAGCAGCATGGCGGCCTCGATGTGCTGATCAACAATGCCGGTTACGGCGCCATGGGGCCACTGCTCGATGGCGGCGTGCCGGCCATGCAGCGCCAGTTCGAAACCAACGTGTTTGCGATTGTCGGCGTCACTCGCGCGATGTTCCCGGTACTGCGTCGCGCCCGGGGGCTGGTGGTAAATATCGGCAGCGTTTCCGGGGTTTTGGTCACGCCGTTTGCCGGTGCCTACTGCGCCTCGAAAGCCGCCGTGCATGCCTTGAGCGATGCGTTACGCATGGAGCTGGCGCCGTTTGGTGTACGAGTCATGGAAGTCCAACCGGGCGCCATCCAATCCAGCTTCGCGAAGAATGCCGGCCACGAAGCCGAGCAACTGATCACCGAACAATCACCGTGGTTTCCACTGCGTGAAGGTATTCGTGCACGGGCCAAGGCCTCTCAAGACAAGCCGACACCAGCCAGTGAATTTGCCGCCGGTTTGCTCAAGGCTGTGCAGCAGAGCAAACCACCGCGTCTGGTGCGTTTGGGTAACGGCAGCCGGGCGTTGCCGTTGATGGCGGGATTGTTGCCCAAGGGGTTGCTGGAGTCGGGGTTGATGAAGCGGTTCGGGTTACGCGGGCAGCTCTGAGACCGCGAAGGCGTCAGAACACACTTTTCAGACTTTCAGGAAACAGCATGACCGACTACACCGAATACTTTGACGAAGTGATCCAGGCCCACGTAGCCATCGAGCAATGGTTGGCCGAGGAGCGAGACGAGGCCGAGCTTGAACAATTGCTGACGCGTTTTTCACCGCAGTTTTCCATGGTCTCGCCGTTGGGCCGGGTACTGGATTTCGAGGCGTTGAATGAATTGTTTCTACTCGCGGGCGGGAAGAAGCTCGGGTTCAGGATTGAGCTCAGCGAGTTGCGAGGTGTCGCGCTGTATGACGGCGGCGCAGTGGTCAGTTACCGCGAACAGCAGACCGATGCGACGGGGCTGCATTCTGATCGGCGGTCCTCGGTAGTGTTTGAAAAACAGGCCGATGGCAAGGTGATTTGGCGGCATTTGCATGAGACGTTTTGCCAGGGCTGAAACCGTTCCCTTGTGGCGAGGGGGCTTGCCCCCGTTCGGCGGCGCAGCCGTCGCAAGGCTGATTCCGCGGTGTGTCTGACCGTACCGGTTTGCAGATTTTTGGGGGCTGCTGCGCAGCCCAACGGGGCGGTGCGGCGTTCCGACAAGCCCCCTCGCCACAGGTCATTTGCCAGCCGGGGGGTTCACCACCACCGTACACGTAATCCCCGCCGCCAACAGCACGCCCTCCGGCACTTCATCAATGTGAATCCTTACTGGCACCCGCTGCGCCAGACGCACCCAGTTAAAAGTCGGATTCACATCAGCGATCAGCTCGCGGCTTTCCGGATTATCGCGGTCGTAGATGCCGCGAGAAATACTTTCCACGTGGCCCTTGAGCACTTCGCCACTCATCAATTGCATGTCGGCTTTATCGCCCACGTGAACATGCGGCAGTTTGGTTTCTTCGAAGAAGCCATACACCCAGAACGAATTCATGTCGACCACCGCCATTTTCGCTTCGCCGATGCGCGCGTAGTCACCGCGATGGACGTTGAGGTTGGTGACGTAGCCGTCCACCGCCGCTCGCACTTCGGTGCGTTGGAGGTTCAGTTCGGCGGCTTCCAGTTGCGCTTGCGCGTTCTGGTAATCGGCCAGGGCCGAGTCGGCGATGTTGCTGGCGTCGTCGCGGTTTTCCCTGGAGATCACCAGGTTGTCGAGGTCGGCGCGGCGATGGGCATTGACCTTGCGCATCTCCCACGTGGCCTTGCGCGAAGCTACCAGGCTCTGCGCCTGTTTCACCGCGAGGCGGTAGTGCTCGGGGTCGATACGCATCAGCAGGTCGCCCTTTTTCACCAACTGGTTGTCGCGCACCGGCACCTCCACCACCTCACCGGTCACGTCGGCGGCGACGTTGATGATGTCGGCGCGCACCCGGCCGTCACGGGTCCAGGGCGTGTTCATGTAATGCACCCACAAGGTCCGGCCGATCCACAGGGCAAGGGCCAGCACCAGCAGGGTCGCGAGCAGGCTGAAAAGCTTTTTCATCAGGGCCTTCTTCAGTGATAGAGAGTCAACGGTAGACAGTCAGCGCCAGCGCGCCGAACAGACAGGTAAACAGGCTCAGGCGCAGCAGCGCCGGGTGCCAGAAGAAACGGTACAGATCGAACCCGGACAAGAATCGGTCAAGGGCCCAGGCCAGCGCCGCCGCAATGAAAAACATCAGGGTCATGGTCGGCATGTACACGCCGTGGAAGGCGATTTCACGAGGCATGTTCAAGTCCTTGGGGCTTGGCAGTGGTGTATGAGGCCAGCGGCGATTGCGGGTCGAGCAACGAGGTGCGGATGAAGTGCAGATAGCTCTTCACCCGGCGCAAGGCAGAGGTGTCGAAGTGTGGCGCGAAGGGTTCGTCGGTGGCCTGCACGCGGCCGATCGCGTGGTCGACGGCGACCAGCGCCCGCTCCAGATTGCTCTGGCCCGGTTGCAGAAACAGCCGCACCAGCGAACGGCCCATCACCCGGATGGACTGGCGCCACGGCTGGGATTCGGCATACGCCGGGTGCACCGGCAGAATCGCTTGCTCCTTACGCAGTTCGATTATCGCGTGGCCGACTTCCAGCACCACCAGCATCCAGCGCAACAAGTCCCGCTGCACCTGCGGCTGCCCTGCGGCGAGGCCATAGGCCTGATGCAGCAAGTCCCGCGTGCGACTTTCAAAACTCGACGCCAGGCCTTTGAGTTTGCCGCTGATGGCGTACACCACTTGCCCGCGCAAGTCCTGCTCCAGCCGCCGCCACAACCAGCGGCTGTTGGGCGGCAGAATGATTGCCCCGGCCGCCGCGCACACCAGCATGCCCATGACCATGGCGATGTAGTCGTTGATGAAGGCGTAAGGGTTGTAGACCGTAAGGTTGTCCGGCACGGAACCTGTGCTGAAGAAGATCAGCAACCCCAGGCCGACACCGGCGTATTGCGGCCGAGAAGTGAGGAACGAGCCGAGCACGATCACCGGCGCGAGCATCACGCAAAGCAATGGAAAACCGTCGATCCAGGGGAAGATGAAAAACATCTCGACGAAGCCGATCAGCGCCCCGAGCAAGGTCCCGCAGGCCATCTGAAACGCCATGCGCTTGGGGTTAGGCGTCGCCGCTGACAGGCCCACGGTGGCTGCGGCGATCAGGGTCATGGTCGCCCCACTCGGCCACGCGGTGGCCACCCAATAACCGCCGAGCACCACAAGGATGAACGCTGCGCGAATCCCCGATGCCGCCGAGGCCAGCCAGTTGGTTTGCGGGGTGAAGGGCTCGTCCCAACGCTCCCGTTCGTGGCTGTGATCGGCCAGGGACGCGTGGGTCTGTGCATAACTGTGCAAGTCGTCGACGAAGCGATAAAGCAGTTCGTAGGCGGTGTGAAAATCCAACTGCTCGGCGTCGCTCGGATCGCTCTCCTGAAAGCTCGCCCGCAGCTTGCGCACCCGCGCCGGCAAGTTGTCCTTATAGGTCGCCAAGGCGCTGGCCAGGCGAGCGGCATCAGGGCTGGTCAACGCACGGCCGCTGAAACCGTCGAGCACTTCGGCCAGGTCCTGCAACCCTGGTTTGATCGCCGCGACAACATGATCGGCGCCGCTGCCGCGCAAGCGCTCGAGCAACTGATGCAGGGCATTGAAGCGTGTGGTGACGCCCATGAACTCGCTGTTCAAACGACTGAGCCGCCCGTTGCGTCGACGCATGTGCGGGTCTTCGAACACCGTGACGCTGCGCAGTCCTTCCAGGCCCACCGCTTCGGCGATGAACCGAACGTTGCTTGCTTCAAACGCTTCGCGCCGACTGCGACCGCGCAAGCCATCAGTGACGAACAACGCGAACACACCGAAGCGCTGATACAACGCATTGCGCATCGCCGCACTGGCGGTTTGCGGCAGGATCGCGGCGCTGACCAGCGTCGAGCAGAGAATCCCCAGGGAGATTTCCAGCACTCGCCAGACCGCAGCCATGAATGCGCCATCCGGGTGAGCCAGAGCGGGCAGCCCAACCATCGCCGCCGTATAACCGGCGAGCACAAATCCATAGGCGCGAAAGTTGCGACAACGCGCTGCGCCAGCCGTGCACAGGCCGACCCAGATCGCCAGCGAGCCGAGGAACAGTTCGGTGTTCTGCGCGAACAAGGCAATCAGCGCGACCATCACCGCCGACCCGGCCAACGTGCCGAGGAAGCGATAGAAACTCTTGGCGAACACCTGGCCGCTTTGCGGCTGCATGACGATGAACACGGTAATCATCGCGGTGCGCGGTTGCGGCAATTCAAGACGCATGGCCAGCCACAGCGTGAGGAACGCGGCGATCAGCACCTTGAAAATGTAGACCCAGGTCACGCCATCGCTGCGCGCCCAGTCGAAGAAACCCCGGCGCCATTCAAGGGAATACAGCCAGCGCAAGGGTGCGGGCAAGGGAGTCATGAAATTTTGCTCAATGGTCTAGGGCTTGAGGAACTGTGGGAGTGCCTGAAACGTCGCGCTCACTTCAAAAGGCTCGGGGTTTTCGGGGGCTGGGTTTTCTCGGCATTCGGGACGTCGTCGCCCGCATCGAGTCCGCCGCCGAGCGCCGTCACCAACTCCGCATGAGCACTCAACCGCGCAGCCTGAACCTGCTGCTGCACTTGCTGTTGCTTGAACAGCAAGGTCTGCGCATTGAGTACGTTGAGGTAATCGGTGAGCCCACGTTGATAGGCGATCATCGCGATGTCGTAAGTCTTCTGCGCCGTGGCCACCGATTCGGCGGCGAACGTTTGCTGCTTGTCCATCGACTCGCGGCGGATCAACTGATCGGAGATGTTCTTCAGCGCATTGACGAGCGTCTGGTTGTACTTGGCCACGGCGATGTCATACCCGGCCGAGGCTTCACCCAACTCCGCACGCAAGCGGCCGCCGTCGAAAATCGGCAGCGAGATCGCAGGTCCCACGCTGTAGTTGAGCTTCTTGCCGGTCAGGAACTCCAACGCACCGCCACCGGTGGCCATGTAGCCGAGGCTACCGACCAGATCGACGTTGGGATAGAAGCCTGCGTGAGCGACATCGATGCCCCGCGCCTGGGCCGCCACTTGCCAGCGACTGGCAACCACGTCCGGGCGTTGCCCGAGCAATTGCGCCGGCAACGATGACGGTAACTTCAGCGCCGCCCCCAGCGACAGCGTCGGACGTTGCAACTGTGCGCCCTCCCCCGGGCCCTTACCGGCCAAGGCCGCGAGCTGGTTACGGCTGAGGGCGATTTCTTCGTCCAGCGCATCGAGTTGGCGATGGGTTTCCGGCAACGGCGTTTCAGCCTGGCTGACTTCGAAATGTGTGCCGATGCCACCGTCCAGACGCTTTTGCGCCAGGTCGAGGATTTGCTGTTGTTGCTTCAAGGTCGCGGCAACGATGTCTCTCTGCGCGTAATGCAACGAGAGTTCGATGTAGGCGCGCACGATGTTGTTCTGCAGTTCGAGCTGGGCCTGCCGTGCTTCGGCGGCGCTCATGTGAGCCATGTCCACCGCTTGCTCGGTGGCGTTGCTTTCGCGGCCCCAGAGGTCGAGGGCATAGCTGAAGCCCAGCGCGGCGTTGTTGTCCCAAGTGGTGGTGTTGGCCAACTCACCGGGGCCGTAGAACTGATCGGTGGGCCAGTTGTGGCGTTTGAGGGTCGACTGGCCATTGATCTGCAGCGACTCAGCGGACTCGGCAACACCCGCCATGGACCGGGCCTGACGCACCCGCGCGGCGGCCATGGCCATGTTCGGACTGTCTTGCAGGGCGAGGGAGATCCAGCGGTTCAGTTGCGGGTCGCCGTAGGCTTGCCACCATTGGGCGGTGGGCCAGTGAGCGTCCCGGGCGGCGCTCTGGATGGCTTCGTCGGTGGCCAATGAATTGGCCTCCAGTGCCTTGCCTTGTGGGGCAATACCGCCGGTTCCGATGCAGCCGCTGATTGCCAGGGTTAAAGCCAAAACACTGAGCGTCTTGAGCGCTCTGTTGATGCGACGCGGCACTGCTGCGATTTCCTGAGGTGAGATAGATCCCCAGTAGGAGCTGTCGAGTGAAACGAGGCTGCGATCTTTTGATGTTGCCGTTATCGCAGCCTCGTTTCACTCGACAGCTCCTACTGGGTGGGCGCAATTCTAGGGGTGGGCCTTGTTGGCGATAAGCTGGGAATCTTGTGAATCTTTGTTACCGTTAACGAGATAATCCCTTGGTCGGGGTCTCAGTCCCTGAAACTTCGTGTCACAATTTGCCATCCGCCAAGAGAGCACCCCATGGACACTTTGCAAAACATGCGCGCCTTCAGTTACGTGGCCGAGGCCGGCAGCTTCACCGCCGCCGCCGTACAACTGGACACCACCACGGCCAATGTCTCGCGCGCGGTCTCCAACCTGGAAGCCCACCTGCAAACCCGCCTGCTCAACCGCACCACCCGGCGCATTGCCCTGACCGAAGCGGGCAAGCGCTATCTGTTGCGCTGCGAGCAGATCCTGGCCTATGTCGAAGAAGCCGAAGCCGAAGCCAGCGACGCCCACGCGCGCCCGGCCGGGCAACTCAAGGTGCACACCATGACCGGCATCGGTCAGCACTTCGTGATCGACGCCATCGCTCGCTACCGCAAGACCCACCCGGACGTGACCTTTGACCTGACCATGGCCAACCGTGTGCCGGACTTGCTCGACGAGGGCTACGACGTGTCCATCGTGCTCGCCAGCGAACTGCCCGACTCGGGCTTCGTCTCCCAGCGTTTGGGCATCACCTACAGCATCGTTTGCGCATCGCCCGCCTATGTAAAAGCCAACGGCTGCGCGCAGAAGCCCAGCGATTTGCTCAATCACATGTGCTTGCGCCTGGTGAGCCCGGTGATCCCACTGGAAAAGTGGGCTTTCGATGGCCCCGAAGGCCAGGAAATGGTCACCATCAACAGCTCACCGTTCTTGGTGAACTCCGCTGACGCGATGAAGACAGCGATCACCAGTGGCATGGGGGTTGGTGTGTTGCCGGTGTATGCGGCGATTGAAGGCTTGCGCAACGGTACGCTGGTGCGGGTGATGCCAAAGTACCGCTCGCAGGAATTGAACCTGTATGCGATTTACCCGTCGCGGCAGTATCTGGACGCGAAGATCAAGACGTGGGTCGAGTACTTGCGCGGGTCGTTGCCGGAGATTCTGGCGGCGCATCAGGCGGAGTTGGCGGCGTATGAATTGAGCGGCAGCTTGGGTGGGGCTCGGCTGGCGAACTGATTTCACGGTCCTACAGACGCGGTGGTTTTTGGGGAGGTTTCCGACAAGTTCTGGCGGTTGTTGCGTCGGAAGCGAAGTGGGTAGTCTTTGTGGGTCGCTGCAAAATCAGCGATCAGGTCTGGAAAACCTGGCGAACACTGACCACACCCCATGGCATACTGCGGCGCTTTTTACTGCACGCAATCCTTGTTATGGCGGCTGTGCGCGGGAGACCTTCGGGTCTGCCGGGTTTTGGTGGGTGTTCCGGTTTTTCCAGTCCGCGCACAGCTGCCACCCTTTCGTCTGGAAAACGAAAGATGGCAGTTCCACTTCATCTGCCAATGAGTAACTTCCGCATGATTAAAGAAACACCGAACCCTCCGGAAACCGACGACGTTTCCCCCTACGAATCTCTCGATTCGAAAAAACTCCACGACGCCGCCGAGCGCGCGCTCGACCACTACCTCAAGCCACCACCCAAACAACCCGAAGGCCGCAAGCCCAGCAGGATGTTCATGGTCGCGCCGGACATGGATAACGAAAGCCTGCTGGCTCATGTCTGCGAATCCCTGGCCTCGGCCAGCGTCATGACCAGCGACATCGCCGCCTATGTCGACGCCCCGCAGCGGCATACGCTCCTGGCGATCCAGCAACTCATCATGCTGGCCGAACTGGCGGTGAACCGAGTGCTGGATAACGTCGACGTACCGAAACCTGCGCCACACAGCTGATCCATTGTGGGAGCAAGACTGTGGCGAGGGGGCTTGCCCCCGTTGGGCTGCGTAGCAGCCCCAAAATCTCTGATGTACCAAAGATCTTGTGAGTGCTACGCACTCAAACGGGGGCAAGCCCCCTCGCCACAGGTCGCTCCCACAATTTTGAATGGGGTACCCCCCGGGCAATCCAAGCACTCGCATAATGTCCGCGAAGAATGTTAGCTTGCTTGGCAATCTCCACGCCCGACGAGCCCCTCTCCAATGAAAAAAACCGTCCTCGCCTTCAGCCGCATCACCCCGCCGATGATCGAACGCCTGCAACAGGATTTCGATGTGATCGTGCCGAACCCGAAAAACGGCGACATCGCCGCCCAGTTCAACGAAGCCCTGCCCCACGCCCATGGCCTGATCGGCGTTGGTCGCAAACTCGGCCGGGTGCAACTGGAAAACGCCAGCAAACTGGAAGTGGTGTCCAGCGTATCCGTCGGCTACGACAACTATGACCTCGCCTACTTCAACGAACGCGGGATCATGCTCACCAACACCCCCGACGTGCTCACCGAAAGCACCGCCGACCTGGCCTTCGCCCTGCTCATGAGCAGCGCCCGCCGCGTCGCAGAGCTGGACGCCTGGACCAAGGCCGGGCAATGGCAAGCCACCGTCGGCGCGCCGTTGTTTGGTAGCGATGTGCATGGCAAAACCTTGGGCATCGTCGGCATGGGCAACATCGGCGCGGCCATTGCCCGTCGCGGTCGACTGGGCTTCAACATGCCGGTTCTCTACAGCGGCAACAGCCGCAAGACCGAACTGGAGCAGGAACTCGGCGCACAGTTCCGCAGCCTGGATCAATTGCTGGCCGAAGCTGATTTCGTCTGCCTGGTGGTGCCACTCAGCGAAAAAACCAAACATCTGATCAGCCACCGGGAACTGGCGTTGATGAAGCCGAGCGCCATTCTGGTGAACATCGCCCGCGGCCCGGTGGTGGACGAACCGGCGCTGATCGAAGCGCTGCAAAACAACCGGATTCGTGGCGCCGGGCTGGATGTTTACGAGAAAGAACCACTGGCTGAATCACCGCTGTTCCAACTGAAAAACGCCGTGACCTTGCCGCATATCGGCTCGGCCACGCACGAAACCCGTGAAGCCATGGCTAACCGTGCATTGGCCAACTTGCGCAGTGCCTTGTTGGGTGAACGACCGCAGGATCTGGTGAATCCACAGGTCTGGCGCAAATAATTAAATCGGGCAAGTGTTGTACAACACTTGCCCGTTAATAGCGGTTCAATACATACCTTGTAAATGAACCTGACACAAAATAAAAAACACTCGCTATAAACTCTCCAAACTTATCGAATCCACGATGAACGCTTTGGAGAACAATCAAATTGAACAGACTGACCACCGACAAACTTATTCGCTACAGCAAAGTCATTCTCATGGCTTACATCAGCTTCTTCGGCTTACTTGTAATGTTTCACAACTTCACCGACTACTCATCAAATTATGAATATGTCGCCCATATTCTGAGCATGGACACAACGCAGGTAAACGACAACATCCGCTACAGAGCGATCGATTCGCCCATGCTACACCACCGGATTTACTGGTTCGTTATTACGATGGAAGTAATTTACACGGCGTGCTGCCTGGTTGGGACTTATCACCTGTACCGAAAAATCAACGAATCGGCTGACGTATTCCACGAAGCCAAGAAACTCTCGATCATCGGATTATTGATTGCGATATTTATTTACTACGTCTGCCTGCAAGTCATCGGTGTTGAATGGTTCGACATGGATACGTCGCAAACCTGGAACGCCAAGGACTGGGCTCGGCATATTGTCGACTTCATATTGCCGCTGATGATTTATATCGCGTTAAAAGTCGAGCACTGATGCTCAGCACTCGACATTTTTCCTGCTCAAGCCAACTTGCCGTGGTTTGGCGACAGCACTGCACGCGGCTTACGAAACACCAGCACATTGCCCAACATCACCAGCACCAACCCCACCAATGCCGGCGCCGTCCATTGATACCCCTCGGCAAACGCTGACACGTTCAGCGCCACCACCGGGAACAATACGGTGCAATACGCCGCCCGCTCCGGCCCCATGCGGCCGACCAGCGTCAGGTAGGCGGTGAAGCCGATCACCGAGCCCGGAATCACCAGGTACAGCAACGAGCCGATGTAACGGGCATTCCATTCCATGTCGAACGGGATGCCTTTGACCAGGCACCACACCAACAACATCGCTGCGCCATAAGCCATGCCCCAGGCATTAGTGGTCAGGGGTTTCAGGCCGGCCCTCTGCTGCAGACTCGACAGCATGTTGCCCGCCGAGAAGCACAAGGTTCCGAGCAACGCCAGAGCCAGCCCGAGCAAGGTTTCCGGGCTGGCGGTATGACCGGCCAGCTCCGGCCAGAACAACAGACCAAGACCGAGCAAGCCCAACGCGCCGCCCATCAGCACATTGCGGGCGATTTTCTGGCCGAAGAACACCCGCGCATTGAAGGCGTTCCACAACGTTGCGGTGGAAAACACCACGGCGACCAGACCGCTGGGGATCCACTGGCTGGCGGTGAGGAAGCACATGAAATTGATACAGAACAGGCACAGCCCCTGCGCCAGGCAAATCAGATGCCCGCGACGGTTCATCACTTGCAGGCGCCGGCTAAGCAACAACATCACGAACAGCACCAGCGCGGCGAGGCCGAAGCGATAGACGATCGACACCGGAATCGCCACCACGCCCAATTGCCATTTCAAGGCAATCCAGGTGGTGCCCCAGATCAACACGGTCAGCAGGTATAACGAGAGGTTCATGGTGAAGACTCCTGAATAGGCCTTCAGTGTCCGGCGCGACAGCCTTTTGCACTTGCATAAACTTGCGCTTTTGTCGGTCGGCAGGCTGGCAGGCCAGCGTCTACGGAGTAGGATGCAAGGCGTTGGAGAGAACCGATCATGGCCGCACTGGAAACCCTGCAAGTCTTTCAAGCCCTCAACCGCTCGCCCAATGCTCGCCTGGAGCACAGCGCCGAGCTCGGTGACGGCATGGCTGCGGCTTTGTGGAGCAACCACCATGACGCCCAGGACTACGAAGCGCCGAGCCATCACACTTTGTCGTGCTACATCGCCGGCGGCACCGGCACCTTTCGCCGCGACCAGCCCGGCACCAAGGGCGGCCCGGACAAGCTGTGCATTCTGCCCGCCGACCATCAGTCAGGCTGGGTGATCAACGGCGACATTCGCCTGGCCCACCTGTATTTCAGCCCCGAACAATTTGCCCTTGGCTGCGTCACACTGCTGGATCGCGAACCGCGAGAGTTGCAGCTGCGCGAGCGCACGTTCCTCGAAGACCCGCAGCAAGCCCGGCACTTTCGGCAGTTGATCGCCCTCAACTGGGACGAACCCGGCGAACGCCTGCTCACCAGCAGCCTGGCACACGAGATGCTCAGCCATGCCTTGCTCAGTCAGGTCGGCGTGCGTCAGGGCTTGCGCCTCAAGGGTGGATTGGCGGCGCATCAGCGACGGCAGTTGGTGGAGTTCATCGACAGTCAGTTGGCGGAGGCGATCAGCCTTGGGCAATTGGCGAGCTTATGCGCGCTGTCGGAATATCATTTTGCGCGGATGTTTCGTGTGAGCTTCGGCTTGCCGCCGCATCAGTATGTGTTGGCGCGGCGTCTGAGCCGCGCGCGGGAGTTGTTGCGCGCATCGTCGCAGCCGTTGGGGGAGATTGCGCTGGCGTGCGGGTTTGCCAGTGCGAGCCATTTCACCAACCGGTTTCGACAGGCGTTGGGTGGCACGCCCGGCGAGTATCGGCAGGCGTTTTTGCGGTAAAGCAAGATCAAAGGATCGTCCGAACGCGGCCCGAGCCTTCGGCAGCTCCTACGCCGAAGGCTGCGATCTTTTGCGGGTTGACTCAGAACTCCAGGGTGCTGGACAACGAAATCTGCCGCGAATCCCCCATCGACACAAAGAACCGGCTCGCCGCCGAGGTGTAATAGGTGCGGTCAAACAGGTTCTTCACGTTGAGCTGGAACTTGACCTTCTGCCCTTCGACCTTGGTGTCATAGGTGGCAAACGCATCGGCCACGGTGTAGCTCGGCAGGTCGAAATCGTTCACCGCGTTACCCGCTCGCTCACCGACATAACGCGCCCCCGCGCCAACCCGCAACTGATCGCCACCGACGATGGTGCCGAAGTCGTAGACCGCCGACAGCGAGCCGGTGTTCCGGGCGACGTTTTGCAGGCGCTTGCCTTTGTAGTCCGGGTCTTCGGTGACTTCGGCATCGGTGTAGGCATAGCTGCCGATCATGCTCCAGCGGTCACTGAGCTGCCCAGTCATGTCCACTTCCAGACCACGGGAACGCACTTCACCGGCGGCGCTATAGATCGTGGTCGGGCCTTCAGAGTTGGCGACCAGTACGTTGCGCTTCTTGATGTCGAACAGTGCAACGTTGCCGGTGATACGACCCGGCATGTCGAGCTTGGCGCCGATCTCCCAGGACTTGGCTTCCTCCGGTGCCACGCTGCCATCAAGCACGGTGCTGCTGCCGCTCAGCGGTGCGATGGTCGAGTTGGGTTTGAAGGATTCGGTGTAGCTGCCGTAAAACGACAACTCGTCGGTGTAACGGTACACCAGGCCGGCGCGCGGTACCCATTTCTGGCCGTTGCTGTCGGTGTTGGCCTTGAACGGCACGCCTTTGCCGGCGTACTGGTCGTATTCCTGGAAACGCCCGCCGGCCACCAGAATCCACTGGTCGTTGAGGTGGATCGAGTCCTGCAGGAATATCGAATCGCTGCGCAGCTCATCGGTCTGGGCGCTGTCGGGCGCGCTGACGGTGGTGCCCGCCACTTCGCGGCCATACACCGGGTTGACGTAGCTGAAGGTGTTCAGGCTTTTCTGGCGGATCAGGTCTTCGCGGTAGATCTTGCGGTACTCGTCATCGACGCCGAACACCAGGTCATGTTGCATGCCCAGCACATTGACTTTGCCTTCGAGGCTGGCGGTGGTGAAGCGGTCGGTGCTGATGGCGTTCTGCGTGCCGTCCATGCTGCGGGTCAACGTGCCTTTTTTGGTGTCGATGGCGGTGATGCGCACCTGGCTGGCGTCGTAGGTTTCGCGGTTCCAGCTGTAGCCGAAGTGGGCTTTCCAGTTGTCGTTGAGTTCGTGATCGGCCTCGAAGTGATACAGGTCCGAGCGGCCTTCCATGTTGTTGAACGGCTCGTCGAGACGTTCATTGCGCGAGACGTCCAACGGGTGGTTGGTGCGCGGATCGATCACGGTGCCACGGTCGAACGGGGTCAGGAATTCCCGGTGCTCATAGGAGAACAGCAGCTTGGTGCTTTCACCGAACCAGGCCAGCGACGGCGCTACCAGCGTCTCGCGATGGGTGCCGAAGTTGCGCCAGTAATCTTCGTCTTCGTGGTCCAGCACCATGCGGTACGCCAGCCCGGAATCGCCGAGGGCACCGGTGCTGTCGAGGCTGCCGCCGCTGCCGTTCTTGCCGTCGCCATAGGTCGAGCCGCGCAGGGTCAGCGCGTTGTACTGCTCAAGCTCGGGCTTCTTGCTGACCATGTTGACCACGCCGCCCGGGTCCTGAATGCCGTAGAGCAAGGATGCCGGGCCTTTGAGCACTTCGACCCGGTCGACCGTGGCATTCAGGCCACGGCCCTGGATCACCGGCATGCCGTCGCGCATGATCGAGCCGTTGCGGTTGTCGCCGAAGCCGCGGGTCATCACCGAATCCTGGGTGCTCGCCAGTGTGTTGCCTTGGGTGATGCCGCTGACGTTGGCCAGCGCATCATCCAGATTGCGCGGCGCCTGATCGCGAATGACCTGCGCCGGGATCACGTTGACGGTCTGCGGGATTTCCTGGAGCAAGGCCGACGAACGCATCACCGAACTGGTGGGCGGCGGCTGATAACTCATGGGTTGTTGCGCCACCGAGGTGATGGTGGTGGCGCCCAGGTTCAACGTGCCCTCGCTGGGCACAGGCTCCAGCGCCAGGGTCTGGGCATCAGTGCGGCGGAAGGTGAAGCCCGAACCGCTGAGCAAACGCTGCATCGCCTGTTCGGCGCTCATCTGCCCGCTGACCGCTGGAGCGGTAATGCCGTAAGGCGCTTCGTCGGTGTAGACCACGCTGATGCCGGTGATCCGGCTGAAGTCGCTCAGGGCCTGGGGCAGCGGTTTGGCGGCCATTGCAAAGCTGAACGGCGTGCGTTGCTGGGTACTGCTGGCTTCAGCCGCCCATGCCACGCTCAACGGCAGCAACGCCAACGCTGAAAAGCTTAATGCAGATACACCGAACCATTGTTTGACCGAACCCGATTTTGCCCTGGACTTCATTGCTCATGACCTGTGTAGAACGACTACGGATGCGAATGACTCGCAGTTTCAGTCACTACACGGATGGCGATCGGGTTTACCTCACCAGAAAGTTGAAAATATTTGCAGAAGATCAAAAGATCGCAGCCTTCGGCGGCGCCCACAGGCGCGTAGGAGCTGCCGAAGGCTGCGATCTTTTGATCTTCATCTTTACCGCAAAATAATCAAATGCCCCAAAACATGGTGCTGCTCAAACCCCATCACGCCCTGCAACGAACTCAACACCGCCTGCGGATCCTGGCTCGGAAAACTGCCGCTGACCCGCCGCGCCGCCAGTTGCTCATTGAGCAACACAATGCGCCCGGGGTAATAACGCCGCAGGTCCTGCACCACATCGGCCAGTGTCGCTTTGTAGTAATTGAGCCAGCCCTGACGCCAGGCCAACTGCGCTTCGCTGTCGACGGCGTGGAGTTTGTCCGCCGAGCCGTCGGCATAAGCCACTTGCTGGCCGGCGCTCAGAATTTGCTGCGCGGCGTTCTTGTCGGCCGTCACTGCAACCCGCCCGGATAACACCGTGACCTGCGCGCCATGGGGTTGCAGACGCACTTCAAACTGCGTGCCCAACACCCGCGCCTCGCCCTTTTCCGCCCCCACCACAAAGGGCTCGCCGGTGTGCGTCACGCTGAAAAATCCGGCACCGCGACGCAGCTGGACATACCGTTCACCGCGGCTGAAATCCACTGCGATTGCGCTGTCGGCATCCAGTGTCACTTGCGACTGATCCGCCAGCGTCACGGTACGAATCTGCCCCGGCGCCGACACATAGTCCGCGCCCAGATCATCAACCCAGCGCGACGGCTGCCAACCAGCGCCGACGCCGACCATCAACACCAGACACGCCGCTATGGCCAACGCACCAGACCAACGCCGGACGCGCCCCCCGCGCGCGCGATTCATCGCATTGAGGTAGCCCTGCAAGGCAAAAGCCTCTTCATCAGCCAAGGTCCGCGCCGGTACTTCGCTCAACTCCCACACCACTTGCGCTTGGGCATAGGCCTCGGCGTGGGCGGGATCAGCCTGCAACCAGCGACTGAACGTGAGTTGATCGCCGCTGCCGGGCTGGTCATGCAATAGACTGAGCCAGGCGAAAGCGTCCCGCTCCTGAGCAGGCGTCGGCGTGGCGCGTTCGGTGTGGTTCACGGTGCGTTCCCTGGCGTGCGCGGTTCGGGTTCCCGCAGGCTGGCCTTGCAAGCCTCGAGGGCGCGCATCATATGTTTTTCCACGGCGCTTTGGGACAGGCCCATGGCCTTGGCGATTTCGGCGTACTTGCGGCCATGGATGCGGTTGAGCAGAAAGATCTGCCGCGTGCGCTCGGGCAATGCGCGCAAGGCCGCTTCGACATGACGCAAATCGTTGCCCGCCTCCAGGGCTGCTTGCGGCTCGCAGCCCTGGCTGTCCGGTTGCTCCGGCATCCAGCCTTCGTTGACCCGCACCCGCGCGCCTTCACTGCGCAAATGGTCGATGGCGATGTTGCCGGCGCAACGCAGCAGATACGTGCTGAGCTCTTCAACCTGCACCAGCGGCCGACGCCAGAAGCGCAGGAACAAATCCTGCACCAGATCCGCCGCCGTCGCCCGACAGCCGACACGACGGCTCACTAGCGCCTCCATTTGCGAACGCTGGGACAAAAACACCTGAAGGAAATGCGCACGGGCGCCGCGATGTTCATCGTGCTCGGCGTCATGGGTTTCGGGA